>JAEZBX010000221.1 GCA_023412765.1 Bacteroidota bacterium | reverse complement strand
CCAGAATGCGCGTTGTACCATATCCACCGCGTGCACAGATTATCGCTTTTATTTCAGGGTCATCAATGAAATCCTGCAAATCGTTTAGACGTTCTGTATCGCTTCCCGCCATGTATCCATGGGCGCTACTAAAAAGATTTCGAGCCTCGACCACTTCAACTCCCCAGGTCTTCATGATCCTTTCCGCGGCTTTGAAATCCTCTGCAGAAATTTTTCTGCCGGGTGCTGCAATCCCGATCTTATCTCCTGCTTTTAGATATGGTGGTATGACCATTGACAATTTGTTGAATTCATTTTCAAAAGAATGAAAATAAAAAAGCCTTCTGGCAAAGAAGGCTTTAAAATATTTTTTCAAACTATTTTACTTCGGAGCGGGTGCCGGTGTTGCTGGCTTAGGTGTAACTCCCAGTTTCTTAAGCACCAGGTCAGATACGTCCAGTTTGTCGTCGGCATGAAGGACTACATCCAATCCACCGATTTGTTGGCTCAGGATAAGCGAATATCCATTCTCCTCTGCAACAGCCTTGATCGCGTCTCCTACTTTCTTGAACACAGGTTCCATCAGTGCATTGTTCTTGTTCTGAACAGTTACCTGAGCATCCTGTTGAAGCTTTTCTATATTCTGCTGCATTTGCTGAAGCTCGCGTTCAGTGTTTGCCTTAACAGCATCGATCATGTTATTTATATTAGCATTGTATTCCTGCAGTTTCTTTTGAAACTCCTGGTACTTGCCGTCAATTTGATTCTTGAGCTGAGTTTGCAGCGACTTTAGCTCGGATTCGATCTGTTTTGATTCCGGCATTTGGTTAAATATATAATCGACATCGGCATAGCCAACTTTCGCCGCAGATGCAGTTTGTGCATGGGATACGATTGACACCAATCCCAACACCACTAATAGAACAAGTTTTCTCATTTCGTAAATCAAATTTAGTTTTTAATCTTATCGTTCGGGTCACCCAGACCCAACTGGTCTAATACAAAATCCGTATAGTCGTGCCGTGGATCGGTATAAATCATAACAAGCTCACCCGCTTTGTCAAACATGATCGCAAGGCTGTTTTCTTTACAGACTTTGTCAACCGCATCCCACACCTTGTCCTGGATTGGTTTGATCAATTCCTGCTTTTTCAGGAAAAACAATCCACCAAATCCAAAGACCTTTTTTTGATACTCCTTTAGCTCAGCCTCCTTACTTTTTATAGCATCCGTGCGTTCTTTACGCATTTCTTCAGTAAGGAGTACCTGCTCAGCCTGAAGGGCGGCATACATCCCTTCAATTTTTTTATCCATCTCAGTCACTTCCTTCTCCCATGCCTGGGAAAGCTGATTAATTTCATCCTGAGCTTTCTTATACTCAGGCATCTTGTTCAGGATAAAATCAGTGTCAATGTACCCGAACCTCTGAGCGTTGACAAAATTCAGGCCGAAAATGAGAAAAAATATTGTAATAAAACAAATCCTCATATCATCTGAGTTGGTTACCAATTGTAAAGTGGAATTGAGACCCGCTTACATCCTGCATTCCTGGCACCCTATCAAATCCGTACGCCCAATTTAGTCCAATTAACCCAAAAGCAGGCATAAAGATTCTGGCACCGATACCAGCAGACTTATAAAGCTTAAACGGATCAAAGTTTTCATAATTGCCCCAGTTGTTACCAGCTTCGGTAAACAGGAAGCCATAAATCGTAGCGGCGTTACCTGTTGTAACAGGGTACCGCAATTCAAGGCTCAATTTTTCGTATACGATACCCCCTTCTTGCGAAGTGCTATTTCCGGAACTGTAGGTTGGCGGGGTAATTTGATTATCCTCGTATCCACGCAAACCAATCACTTCTTTACCCAACACGAATGAGTTAAATCCTCCAGCCAGACCGCTTCCCCCGAGTACAAAGCGTTCAAATGGTCCGATTCCGGTCTTACCTTTATTATAAGCCCCGATAAATCCAAAGTGCGCCCTTGCTTCCAGCACAAGTTTTTTCTTGTTGTCAAGCGGGAGGTATTGGCTGAGGTCAAACATCCACTTGTGATATTCCTGTAGCTTATTCTTCTGCTCCGCCGTTGCAGTGGTATAATCAAGATCGTTGAAAGAAGAGAAAGGAGGAGTAAGGGTGACGCTCAAAGCGATGTTGCTACCTTGGGAAGGATACATCTGGTTGTCGATACTGTTCCGCGAAAGCGTGGTATTAAACGTTATAGCGTACGATGAACAGTCACTGCAACCAAGGCCGTAATCAATATTCTTAAGGGTATAAACCGCGTATCCCAATGAATTGGTGAGTGTGAAATAGTTGTCGGGCCACTCCAATGCGCGACCTAGTCCAACTGAAATATTATCTGCTTTCAGTTTCGAATTCAAGTCGTTGAAGCTTGTCGCACCAAGCCCAGCGTATCGCGACTGCGAATGCACGTAGCTGATGCTAAGCGAATGGGGTTTCCGACCACCTAACCACGGCTCAGAGAAGGAAGCACTGTAACTTTGGAAGGAACGACCATTCGCCTGAAGTCTTAGAGACAAACGTTGGCCATCGCCTCGAGGCAATGGATTCCATTCCTTAAGATTGGGAACATTGCGCAGTGAGAAATTATTAAAGGTTAGACCTAGAGTTCCCACAAAGCCATAGTATCCTCCCCAACCGCCGGATAATTCCACCTGGTCGTTAGACTGTTCCTCAACCTGCCATTCGATATCAACTGTTCCCTCCGCCGGATTAGGAACCAGATTTTGATTGATTGTTGCAGGATTGAAATGTCCAAGCTGACCCAGTCTCTGCTGTGTACGAATAATATCCGATCTTCTGAATTTCTGCCCAGGAATGGTGCTCAGTTCCCGGCGGATCACGTGGTCGCTGGTTCTGTCATTTCCTGAAATGGTAACCTCATTGATTGTTGCCTGCTCACCTTCGAAGATACGCACCTCAACATCGATTGAGTCTCCTTCGACAGCAACCTCGACAGCGTTTGGCCGGAAGAACAGGTATCCATCATCCATATACAACCCGCTGATGTCCATTCCCTTTGGATTGAACTGAAGTTTTCTTTCGAGAAGTTCCTTGTTGTATACATCACCTTTATTAATTGCGAGAACGGTGCTCAGCTGTCTGTCGGTGTAAACATAGTTTCCTGTCCAGATGATATTTCTGAAGTAGTATTTCGGACCCTCGTTTACCTTGAAATCGATGTTGATGGTATTCTTGTTGTTTGCGTATATCGTATCCGATATAATTTCAGCATCGCGGTATCCCTTTGAATTATAAAATGCGATGACATTCTTTTTGTCTTCTTCGTAATCGGCCTTGATGAATTTTGAGCCACTAAAGAGATTGAGCTTAACGTTGTTATTAATGAATTCTTTCAACTCACCCGATCCAACCTCGTAGCTTGAATCAAAAAATTCTTTGGGTTTTAGATTTAGGATCTCATTGAGGATAGCGCGGTGAATAGAGAACCTCGGACGTTCATGAGTCTTCTTCATACGCTTCCTTAACTTTGCGTCGGAGATTTCTTTATTACCTACGAAAGAGATCTGATTGATCTTAACCTTCGAATTGGGATTGACATTGATCTTTAGTCTTATCCCTTCACGATTCAGCGTGTCCAACTCCTGAACAATTTTTACCTCCGCATTTAAAAATCCTTTTTTGACAAAGTATTTCTTTACACCAGTTTCAGTATTCCGGATCATGGCGTCTGTAACAATTTTGCCTCGGATCAGATTGAGGTCTTCTTTAAGTCCGCTTTCCTGTGACTTCGAAACTCCCGTAAAATAAAATCCTGTCAGGCGAGGTCGTTCTGCCAGATTAATATTCAGGTACACATTATCGCCTTCAATCCTGTCAACTTTAATAGTCACATCACCTACCAGACCGTGCTTCCACAAGTTTCGTATGGCATTCGAGATGGCATCGCCAGGTATTTTTACTTTATCGCCTACCCTTAGACCTGTGAGGGAAACCATGGCGTTTTTATCCAGAACTGTAAGCCCCGTGACTTCGATTCCTGCAATTGTATATTCTGCAGGGTTGGTGTAGCTCAGGGTATTTCCCGACGGAGCGGTCGATCTTTCCCCCCGCGGTCTTCTGAATTGTGCGAATGAATCAAGGGCAACACACAGAATTATCGCCACAAATAAAACTCTCTTCATTTAACTTACGGGGTTCAATTGTTCGCTCGTCTTTCCAAACCTTCGCTCGCGTTGCTGATACGCCCAGATAGCTTCATATAAGTGATCCTTTCTGAAATCTGGCCATAGTGTGGGTGTGATGTACAATTCAGTATAAGCAATTTGCCACAACAGAAAATTGCTTACGCGCAATTCGCCACTTGTGCGGATGAGTAGCTCAGGATCTGGGATGCCCGAAGTCTGCAAATAGTTTTCGAAGAGTCGTTCATTTATTTCATTCGCCTTCAATTTTCCCTGCTCAATTTCCTGGGCCAATGCTTTGGCAGCTTTGATAATCTCCCAACGTCCGCTGTAGCTCAGAGCCAACACTAAGGTCAGGCCGCTATTGTTTTTTGTTTCATTGATGGCCCATTCGAGGTTCTTCTGACAATCTGAAGGAAGGTTTGAGGTTTCGCCTATGGTGATCAATTTGACTTGATTATCCATCAAAGTTTTGATTTCCTGCTTGAGGGTACTCACAAGCAGTTCCATTAGCCCGTCTATTTCAGCCTTAGGTCTGTTCCAGTTTTCTGTTGAGAAGGCGTATAGGGTGAGATATTTAATACCAAGTTCGCCACAGCCTTCCGTGACATCCTTCACTGCCTGAATCGCATTCTTGTGTCCAAAAATGCGCATGGCTCCTTTTTTTTTTGCCCATCTGCCGTTGCCATCCATAATGACGGCAATGTGCCTGGGGAGGTTATTAAAGTCGATATGCTCTTTGTAAGACTTCACGGGGGCACAAAATTAGTAAAAGATATCGGGATTCGTGGATGAGGCCCACAAAGGAAAATGAAATGGCCTACTTATAAGGATTGGTCGGGCACGGAATATTATAGAAAGTACGCGTAAGCGTGATTCCCAAAAAATAATAGTTGTCATTGTCGTTAGGGTTACCATACTGGTAGTTCTTGTCCCTGGGATCACCCTTAGAAATATTGTCGAGGTGATCAAAAAATGTCTTCCGCACTCCAAACTCTAACGAGATATACCACTTCGGATTGTAAATGTACTTTACACCACCACCAAATGGGATCGCTCCCTGAACGTTACTATATTCCTCCCTCTTGTCGTTGTTACCAGACAATCCAAAAATTCCTAAGCCTGCAAACAGATAGGGCGTAAATCTGACAAAACGCTTGGTTTCCCTCCAGTTCAGGAAGTGATATTCCATAACGGTGGAAGCTTCCAGCAGAAATACATCGAACGACGCATTTCTGTTAACGGCAAATGGGTCGATTGGCTTTTCGCTGGCGCCAACTTTTCCCGCCGTAATTCCCGCACGAAAGCTGACTACTTTGCTAAGGTTGGAGCGATAAAATGCTGTGGCTGCAGGTTTGGAATATTTAAAATCATAGGTGCGAACCAGGTCGCCGGTATAATTGAAAGTACCGACTCCAAATCCGATTTCGGAACGCTGGGCAAACAAATGAGTAGTAAGGAGAAATAGGCTGGCTAAAGTGAAGAGAGATTTTTTTGATACACGATGCATTATCTGAATTTAGCCCTATTAAAATTTTTGCCTAGTATATAAGTTAGTCTAAATGTCGTGACCATATAGACGTCCTTGTCATTTTTATTTCCCCTCTTGTTGTCTACGAACTCCTGACCATAGCCATCCAGCAGATCATAGGATTGCCCGTTCCTCGTGGTTCTGGTGACAAGCAAATCCGGATCAACAACTTCGTTGCTCCTGTAAGACATTGCCTTCGCAAGTTCATCGTCGCCAAATACCCCCAGGTCTACGTAGTGTTTACTAACATCATCAATATAGTCTGTAAACAAATACCTAAAGCCTATCTCGGCCGAGAAATCCATCGCGTCATTTAATCTGAAACGAGCGCCAATCCCGAATGGTATAGCAGCCTGTATCTTTTTATAAGGTTTAATACCGCTGTTTACGTCCGTGTCGGCTAGCGTCGCGTGCTGGCCCTCAGTTCCGAGAGGTTGCAAATCTACCCATTTACCTGCTTCTGGCAAGGGGTTTCCATGTAAGTCGGTGGCAGGTGCTATCGCCTGTGGGTTATGAAGGAATCCTGCTACACCGACAAATACGTACGGAGTCCATTTTACACGGCTGATATATGTCAAAGTGTTTGGATAGAGGTCCAAGCTTGCTACAACCGACAATTCCTTGATTCTATTTCGAAACGAAAGATTTCTTTGATACCGGTACATTGCATTGTCTGCATCTCCAGGATCGGCCGATTCACTGTCGGATCCTCTTAAGGTTCCATACATGAACGAACCTATGATGGTATATCTCGGGCCAAACCTATGAGAGTAAGATAGCCCTATCGCCGGCCTGGTGAAACTTATATCAGTGCTGAATCGAGTGGGCTTGGGGGCGAGATCGCCATAGTAGTTGAGGGCGCTTACGGTTAGACCCAGGGTATTGTACCTTTTTTCTTTTGCAAACCACTCCTTTTTCCCGCGGTAGCTAGAAATTCTCTTATTGTTCTTCTTGATAGATTTTCGCTTCATTTGAGCTGAAGCGGGTTCCGCTAAGAGGCATGTCAGAATGATTGCGGAGATGATACAGATGAGCTTTCTCATTCGTTGAAAAAAAATGAAAGTTGAAAAAATGACTCCCACTAAATCATTCTTAATCAACAAATACCATACAATGGTAACCAAAAAGGTCAGTTTCTGACGTCGAGCCCCCAATTGAGCTTCTGGCGAAGTGTTTTGAAATAATGATTGCCCTCCAACTGGACCAAATTGACTTTAAAATCCGCTTTTGAGACTTTCAGCTTAATGGTTGGATCGACTGAAGCCATTCGTGAATCCAAAGAAACGAGGTACCGTTTGCTTCGTCCCTCCACCTGAAATGTGATTTCAGAGGCATCAGAGACAACTATCGGTCTCACGGTCAAGTTATGCGGACTTACCGGCGTGATTACAAAGTTTCCTGATCTTGGGAAGATAAGCGGTCCACCGCAGCTTAATGAATATCCGGTAGATCCGGTTGGAGTAGACACAATAATTCCATCGGCCCAGTATGAATTCAAAAATTCACCATCGATGTACGTATGGATTGTGATCATGGCCGAGGAATCTTTCTTGACCACCGTAAAATCATTGAGCGCAAAATTCATTTGTCCGAATATGTCCTTGGTGGTCTCAAGCTTTATCAAGGCTCGTTGATCGAGGGTGTAAGCGCCCTGGAAAACTTTTTGTAGCGCGACCTCCACCTGATCTTTGCTTATTGTAGCAAGAAAACCGAGCCTACCGGTATTTATTCCAAGGATTGGTACTTCCAGGTTGCCAATATGAGTGACAGATTCGAGGAGGGTGCCATCGCCACCTATGCTGATGAATAATTGACAGTCTTTTAGAGAGTCACCGGGGTTGTAAATATTGAACTGTTCCTTGGTGAGAGGTACCTTTAGATATTGGCTGAACTTAGCGGAGACGTAAAGGGTGGCCTTGTTCTGAATAAGGATTTCAAATATGCGAGCGATGAGCGGCGCCACCACACGATTGAACTCTTTTCCATGGATAGCAATCTTCATCGTCGGGTATGGGAATCGGAATATATGCCAAATCTATAACAAATTTATAGATCGACGACGAGGTCGTTTTACTTTCCAAAAGTTTGATGGGGATGCTAATGCACCAAAAGGCAGATAGTAACTTTTGGAAAGGTGTTAGATATCGAGGTATCGCAGCAACATGTCTATTCGCTCCCGGTCATCGCCCAAGGGTTTGGTCTCATGGTACCGACCGATGACCTTGTAACCGAATCGCTCCAGCGTAGCAACTATTCTCGATAA
The DNA here is from genome assembly GCA_023412765.1 of Bacteroidota bacterium. Taxonomy (GTDB): domain Bacteria; phylum Bacteroidota; class Bacteroidia; order Cytophagales; family Cyclobacteriaceae; genus Chryseolinea. The sequence continues at coordinate 9,372 of JAEZBX010000221.1, read as the reverse complement.
GTCTAGCTGGTTGATTTTAAGTGTGAGTCTGAGCTTGACACTATCAAGAGGATCTTCCTTCACAATACTGCTCAAAACTTTTGCGTGGTTTTCCTCAATGAGACGACTTATTTCTGACAATGAATAATCAGTATGATTCATAGATAACACAAGAATGCCACCTGGTAATTGAACCGCAGCGGTCTGTGCGAATGATGTTAGTGTATCCTGAATTGTAATAACACCACAATAGTTTTGATCCTGGTTGAGTACGGCAACCATTTGGAGCTTATTGTTAGCAGCAATCTTCAGGATGTCATAGAAATGTGTATCGAGATGGACGTAGCAGTTTTGGCCCACGAGGTCGAAGTCGCGAACCTGTTTTTCTATTTCGTTTGTTTCAAGGATTATTTCTTCTGAGATAAAACCAAGCAGTTTTTCGTCATCGACCACTGGCATATACGCACAACGGAACTCCTCCATCCAGACTATTGCTTTGTGAGCATCATCTGTTCCTTTGAGAGGTGGTAACATGTGGTTTATTAAATCTTCAGCGATCATTAACGAGGCTCCATTTATTTCTTAATTAGTATTAAGCAAAAAATCTTCCACAATTTCATTGAAGGTTTCAGGATGCTCCATCATGGGAGCATGACAACATTTGTCAATAAATTTAAGCTTTGAGTTAGGTATGAGGCGGTTAAATTCGTGGCCGACCATTGCAGGTGTAATAGTGTCGTTCAATCCCCAAACTAATAGCGTCGGAATTCTAATATTGGGAATCTCATCGGCCATGTTATTACGTTGCGCAGACTTCGCAATTGCCACTATCTTGAGGCATTTAGGGATGCTGTTGGTGATTTCGAAGACCTCGTCAATCAATTCTTTCGTGGCTACATTGGGGTCGTAGAAGGTGTATGATACGCGTTCTTTTATGTACTGATAGTTGCCTCGTTTCGGATAAGAGCCTCCCATGGAGTCCTCGAACAGGCCAGAGCTTCCAGTCAATATCAGTTTTTTGACTTTCGAGGCATTCTTCAAAGTGTACATCATGGCGATATGACCACCCAGGCTATTTCCCATGATAACCATATTATCCAGGCTTTTTCGCGCCACAAAATCTTCCACGAATTTTCGAAGCCCGTCAAGACCCGCTTCCCGTATTGGCATTTCATAAATAGGCAGCATGGGAATCACTACTCTGTGGTTCTTCGAGAATTTGTTCACAACACCCTCCCAATTGCTGAGCGCACCAAACAACCCATGTAGCAATAACAGAACCTGGCCCTCGCCTTCATCAACAAACCTGATCCCGTTCTCTTCTTTGATCTTAATTGCCATACCCAAATAAGTGGATAATTAAGGGAAAATATTCAGAACCTAAAAATCGTCATCCTGCGGACGCAGTTAGTGTATCGCTAAGAAAGGGCAGCACAACGGCTATCAATTGCGTCATATTTATGCCAAAATCAGCAATAGCAGGTAGCAACCATGAGTTGGCAATTGCTTCCTCCGGGAGGTTTATCTTCAGAGAGTCAATTATCCAAATGACCACGCTAAGCATGAAAGCAGCTTTAGCGACCCCAAAAATGGCACCGGCCAACTGGTCAGCTACACCCAGAAGAGATCTTTGAATAGCCACTTTAATGATTCTCCCCACGAGATTCACGACAATTATGATGATGACAAAAACAAGAGCAAATGCAACATACGGTAGAATGGATGAATCTACGTTGTAATTCTTGCCCAGGAATACCATTGCCAAACCCATCAACTTAAAGCCGCCCAGAACTCCGAGTAAGATTGCAAGAAATGAAAAAAGGGAAACTACAAAACCATCCTTATACCCACCATACGCACCGGCAAGTATCAAAAGTGCAAGGACAATGTCGATAGTACTCAAGTTGCCAATAGTTTCTTAACCAGTTCTGAAATGAGCCTGCCATCTGCCTTCCCGGAGAGTGCCTTTGTAGCAGTGCCCATGACTTTTCCCATGTCCTGTGGACCTTTTGCTCCAACCTGTTGGATTATATTTTTTAGGGCATCTGTTATTTCATCTTCGGATAATTGTTTTGGCAGATACCTGCTGATCACCTCGAGCTGGAAATTTTCTTTGTCAGCCAACTCCTGACGGCCTTGTTGCTGAAATATTTCGGCAGATTCTTTTCTCTGCTTCACTGCCTTCTGCAAAAGTTTGTTTTCGGTATCGGAGGAAATATCACCTGATGCACCTTTGTCTGTCTCGGCTAACAATATCAATGACTTAATTGCACGAAGCGCTTCAAGTTCTTCTTTGTTCTTAGCGAGCATAGCCTTCTTTATATCATTATCAATTTGCTGCTTGAGACTCATAGTTAATTTTGTTAGTGTAAATTTCGCGACGAATTTAGTGTACTTAATTAAAACGATTTCATTCCAATCTTATGACAAGACTGAGCGTCAATATTAATAAAATTGCAACACTCCGAAATGCCCGCGGCGCAAATAATCCGGATGTCATTAAAGCGGCACAAGATTGCGAGCGCTTTGGCGCGGAGGGAATTACGGTGCACCCGCGGCAAGACGAACGTCACATCAGATATAGCGATGTAATAGCGTTGAAAGAAGTTGTTAAAACGGAATTTAATATTGAAGGCTATCCCGATGAACGCTATTTAAAAATTATCGCCGATGTAAAACCAGCCCAAGCGACACTTGTTCCGGATCCACCAAATGCAATTACATCAAACGCGGGATGGGACACGCTTACGAACAAGGATCTGTTGCGCGATGTAGTTGAACAAATAAAATCTTATGGTGTCAGAGTATCAATTTTTGTTGATCCTGTGCCGAGAATGGTAGAAGGTGCGAAGGTTGTTAATGCTGATCGCATTGAACTATATACAGAGCCATATGCTCATGAGTTTAGTTTGAACAAAGACGTTGCCATTAAGCCTTACAAAGAAAGTGCTTTGGTAGCCCACGAGGCAGGACTAGGAATTAATGCAGGACATGATCTGTCACTGGAGAATTTGAATTTTTTCGCACAGAATATTGCGCATCTTGATGAAGTCTCAATTGGACATGCGTTGATATGCGACGCATTGTATTATGGTTTGGAAAATACCATCCAATTGTACTTGCGGGAACTCAACAGGACAAACAAATTTTTCACCTGATTTAGAATCAGGTACCTATCTTTGACAACAAACCGTTTGTACATGAATCTAAAGCAAAAACTTAGTGACAGTGACTTGCAACGGATAAAGAATGCCGTTACAAAAGCTGAAGAAAAAATTTCTGGTGAGATTGTACCGGTTATTGTTGAACAAAGCAGTGACTATGCAATTGCAAACTATAAAGCTAGCATCATCGGTGCAGCATTTACATTTCTTACGATGGTGTTACTGGATCGTTATGTCCTGGACGAGGCAACCAATACTCTCTTTTATGATCCTGCTTTTATTTTTTTGGTTGTTGCAATTGGTGGAGTGCTTGGCGCTGCTCTTCCCCAATTTTTTGACGGAATAAAACGCATGCTCGTTTCACGTTCTTACCAGGACCTGATGACACGACAGGCAGCTGAAAATGCATTTTTAGAAGAAGAGGTATTCAACACCCGGCAACGAACAGGTATTATGATCTTTATTTCCTTTTTTGAACATGAAGTAATTGTTATGGCCGACCAGGGGATCAACAAGGTTGTGGAGCAAAAACAATGGGACCAGATAGTGCAGGAGGTAATTCAAAATATGCGCAACGGTCAAATTGTGGAAGCGCTTGAAAAAGGCATTCAAAAGTGTGCAGATATTCTGCTTGAAAAAGGATTTATCAAGACTGGTGACGATACGAATGAATTGCATAATGAGCTTCGGGTTTGACAGGACATGTTCAGTGGTAGAATCAACTCATGGCGCTAAAGGTGTTTTAGCATGAGGTGGTTTCTGATTGCATGCCTGCTAATCGGTGCCTTCGGTGCGAATAGCCAGCCCGATATACCCGATCACGGTGGCATCTGGGTTCATGATTTAGCGGGTGTGATTTCTGATGAGACTAGATTGCGATTGGAAAGAATACTACGAGCGGAGCGCGATTCGACATCAAACCAGATTTCGGTGTTAATTATAAAATCGCTTGATGGTGGATCACTGGAGGAGTATTCTATGCGTGTAGTCGAAAAGTGGCAACCTGGACAGGCGGATAAGGATAACGGCGTGCTTCTGCTTATTGCCATCGACGACCGCAAGGTGCGTATCGAAGTCGGCTATGGTTTGGAGGGATCCCTGACCGACGCAATGTCAAGCAGGATTATCAGAAATGAGATAGCACCAAGGTTTCGCAATGGTGATTTTGAAGGAGGAGTTCAGGCTGCGGTGATGGCCATTATTAAGACCATTGCCGGTGAATATGTCAACGAGGATCCTCTGCCAGAGGAGCGAAATCCGAAAGGGTCTCCATTATTCACGCTTCTTGTTATTATCATAATAATCGTTCTTCTGGCACGGAGAAACCGTGGAGGCGGCGGTGGACGTGGTGGTCACTGGTCATCCGGGCGAGGTTGGATCGGGCCCGTCGGTGGCGGTGCCTGGGGGTCACGAGGTGGCTTCGGCGGTGGCGGAGGAGGAGGTTTTAGTGGCGGCTTCGGCGGTTTTGGCGGTGGCGGTGGCTTCGGCGGTGGAGGGGCCAGTGGATCATGGTAACATCAGGTTCTTCCCTTATGAAAAATTTGATAGGACGTACGGTGACTGGAGATCATATCGCGAATTGTCGAATGCATACCATGCAACGTATCATATATATGCTGGCTCTGCCATTGATGATGTTTTGGTATGTGCCCGTACAGGCGCAAAAAGCAATACCTCAACTTTGGGGCACTCAGGTACATGACGAAGCCAAAATTCTTACTGCCGCGACTATTGATAAGCTTGAACGTGAACTGACGGCATATGAAGATTCGACATCGAATCAAATCGCTATTCTCACCATTTCATCTCTCGATGGCGAACCACTTGAAACTTATTCAATGCGTGTAGTGGAAGAGTGGAAACTTGGAACTGAAGAGAAAGACAACGGTGTGCTATTGTTGATTGCTGTGGATGACCATAAGATCCGTATTGAAGTAGGGTATGGCTTGGAAGGCGTTTTGACAGATGCTATATGCAGCCGAATTATCAGGAACGAAATTGCGCCAGCTTTTCGGCAAAATCAATATGATGAAGGTGTTACCAATGCCATACATGCAATGATAGCTGCCATCGGCGGAGAATATGTATCCGAAGACTCAGCGGACTCAGATCAACTTGAGCTCGGGCTTGTCCCGCGGATTCTGATAGGGCTTTTTATTTTTAGCATACTTGGTGCTTTCACCTTTTTGGGACTCATTGTGCCTGGCTGTGGCGGTTGGTTCCTATATGTATTTCTAATCCCCTTCTATGCTGCTTTCCCGATGGTAGTCCTAGGTCCGACGGTGACGATTATTGTTGGAGCGATTTATTTGATAGGATTTCCTATTTTGAAATTGATTTTAAGGAATTCCCGCTGGAGGAAAAGGCTGGAAAAAAAGATGAACTCGTCCGGTAGTCGTGGTAGTGGTTGGTCATTTGGTTCGGGATCGTCTGGGGGTTCATCGGGAGGCTTTTCGGGTGGCGGCGGAAGTTTCGGCGGCGGCGGCAGCTCTGGTTCGTGGTAAATAATATCCTGTATATGAGAATTACCCTTCGCCTTTTTGTTATTCTACTTGCCTGTTATGCATGCTCGCCTGACAAGGAGACAAAACAGCCAACCATGAAAAAATCTTTTAGTGAGTTCCTTGATGCATACTACGAAGAACGACTAACGTTTTTCCCACTAGACGCGACTTCAATCGGAGATAATCGTTACAACAATTTACTTCCCATAGACATTAGTCTGAGCTTCCGCCAGGAATTGAAGGATTTCTACAACCGACAATTGGCTGGCCTAAATGAATATCAACGCGACTCACTTTCTGCCCAGGAACAAGTGAGTTATGACATATTCAAAAGAGAGATGGATACCGGTCTGAAGTCGTTAACTTTCAATGATCACCTGATGCCGGTTCATCAGTTCTGGGGTATGACGCTTACCATTCCGCAGATTGCAAGTGGAAAGAGTTATCAGCCGTTTAAAACAGCGAAGGATTATGATGATTTCCTACAACGCATAGACGCATTCGCAATCTGGGTTGACACGGCAATAGTAAATATGAAAAAGGGCCTCGCTTCAGGATACACTTATCCAAAAATTCTGATGGAGAGAGTGCTGCCGCAGGCAAAAGACATGATGGTATCCGACGTGAAGGAAAGCATTTTCTGGGATCCGATTAAGGAAATGCCTGGTGACATATCTGCTGAAGACAAGGAAAGAATCACAAAGGCTTATCGCGACGCGATTGAAAAAAAAGTTGTGCCGAGCTATACCAAGCTACACGATTTCCTGCGCACAGAATACATACCGAAGACAAGAACAACGGCAGGCATTTCTGAAATTCCAGGAGGAAGTGATTATTATCAATACCTCATCAATTACTGGACGACAACTAATCTCACTTCCGACGAAATATTCAAAACAGGACAATCTGAGGTTGCGCGAATACGATCCGAAATGGAGAAGGTAAAAGACCAGGTGGGCTTCAAAGGAAATTTGAAATCTTTCTTTCAATACGTTAATACTAACAAGAAGTTCACGCCTTTTAAAACACCTGAAGAGGTAATCGCTGGGTATGAAGAGATCCACAAAAAAATGCAGCCGCAGCTGGAACGACTATTCAATATGACGCCCAAGACAGGTTTTGAAGTAAGGCAAACGGAAGCATTCCGCGCAGCCTCGGCAAGTGCAGAGTACAATCCTGGTACTCCCGATGGATCGAGGCCTGGCGTCTTTTATGCTCCGATTCTGGATGCCACCAAGTACAATTATACAGGCATGGAAACTCTTTTCCTGCATGAGGCCATCCCCGGACATCATTATCAGATTTCCTTACAGTATGAGAATGAAGAGCTTCCAAAGTTCAGAAGGTTCTTGTGGTATGGTGCATACGGCGAGGGTTGGGCATTATATACTGAGGCGCTAGGCAAAGAGCTGGGACTTTACACGGATCCTTATCAATACTTTGGAAATCTTGGTGACGAGATTCACCGCGCGATAAGGCTGGTTGTGGATGTTGGTATTCACGCTAAGGGCTGGACAAGGGAACAGGCCATAAAGTACATGCTGGATAACGAAGCTATCAGTGATGAAAGCGCTATTGCTGAAATTGAACGATACATGGCAATTCCAGCCCAGGCGCTGTCATATAAAATTGGTCAGCTAAAAATTCGTGAATTGAGAAAGAAAGCAGAAGGCGCGTTAGGAAACGATTTCAATATCGGACTTTTCCATGACCAGGTGCTCAAATATGGTTGCCTTCCACTTGATGTTCTCGACAATATCATTTCTGACTGGATAGCTCAGCAGCAGTCAAAGAATGACATTTGATTATATTTTAGGGAAGGCGTCTAATATGTTTTATCGGCTTTTCTTTTTGGGGGCGTTATTATGTCATCTCACAGCACTCTCTTATTTTTGCCCCTTCTTTAAAAACCTCATCGATCCATGAAACGCGATAAAGCCATTTTTGATTTAATCGAAAAAGAAAAACAACGTCAGGAGAGCGGCATCGAGCTAATAGCGTCAGAAAATTTTACCTCGCTTCAGGTTATGAAAGCACAAGGTACAGTACTGACCAACAAGTATGCTGAAGGCTTACCAGGTAAAAGGTATTACGGCGGTTGCGAGGTAGTCGATGAAATTGAACAGTTAGCCATAGATCGCGCAAAAGAATTATTTGGTGCTGTTTGGGCAAATGTCCAGCCTCATTCGGGAGCTCAGGCAAATGCGGCGGTCATGCTGGCTTGTCTGAAGCCTGGCGACAAGATCCTTGGATTTGATTTGTCGCATGGAGGCCATCTCACCCATGGATCGCCGGTCAATTTTTCCGGCAAACTTTATCAGCCAACCTTTTACGGGGTTGAAGAGGAAACTGGTACAATAGATTTCGACAAAGTAATCGAGACCGCAGAACGTGAAAAACCTAAAATGATCATCTGCGGTGCGTCGGCCTATAGCCGCGATTGGGACTATAAGAAATTGCGCCAGGCAGCCGATAATGTTGGCGCTGTCCTCCTCGCAGATATTTCACATCCAGCTGGATTGATCGCCAGAGGTTTACTTAGTGATCCGATGGAGTATTGTCACATCGTGACGACAACCACTCATAAAACGCTGCGCGGACCTCGCGGTGGAATGATATTGGTCGGAAAGAATTTTGATAATCCCTGGGGCTTAAAGACACCCAAGGGTGAGTTACGAAAGATTACCTCCGTTCTTGACTCCGGAGTATTTCCTGGAACTCAGGGTGGGCCGCTGGAACACGTGATAGCTGCAAAAGCAGTGTCATTTGCAGAAGCATTGTCTGATGAGTACATGGAATACATTGTGCAGGTGGCTAAAAATGCAAAGGCCATGGCCCAGGCGTTTGTTGACAAAGGGTATAAGATTATTTCAGGTGGAACAGACAATCACCTTATGCTGATTGATCTTCGCTCGAAGAACCTGACCGGCAAAGCAGCGGAAGAGGCCTTGATTCAGGCAGATATTACTATCAATAAGAATATGGTGCCGTTCGATACACAATCACCTATGGTTACGTCGGGAATGCGTTTAGGTACCCCCGCCGTTACAACACGTGGACTAAAAGAAAGAGATATTCAAAAAGTTGTCGACCTTATTGACGAAGCTTTACAAAAGACAGACGACGTTAAGCACTTAAAATCTGTCAAGAAAAAAGTGAACAGGCTCATGGAGAAGTTCCCATTGTACAAATAGATACTTCATGGAAAGTCAACGGGTACGCTAAACCATTATGTCTATGCCATTGGATCAGGAAGAAAGTTCGGAAAAGGAAAGCGGAGAAAAGGAAATGAGTTTCCTCGAACATCTCGAGGAATTGAGATGGCATGTCATTCGGGCCCTCGCTGCCGTGGTAGTATTTACGATAGCAGCTTTCGCAATGGCACGTTGGATCTTTGAAAATATAATCTTTGCGCCCGCGCGAGTTGACTTTCCTACTTTTCAATTTCTTTGCCGACTGGGCGATGCTATCGGGTCGGAAGGATTGTGCGTCCAGGATATCCCGTTTTTAATTCAAAGCCGCAATATGACGGGGCAGTTTACCATGCACATCATGTCTTCATTTGTCATTGGATTAGTTATCGCATTCCCCTATGTAGTTTGGGAGTTTTGGCGGTTTATTAAACCGGGTCTTCAGGCTAGTGAGCGAAAGTACTCCAGGGGTGCCGTTGGTTCTGTTTCCATTCTTTTTTTTATGGGAGTCGCGTTTGGCTATTACGTTATAGC
>JAEZBX010000123.1 GCA_023412765.1 Bacteroidota bacterium | reverse complement strand
TGAGTATATGAATGTTCATAAGCAAACGCAGCACGGCACACCCGAACGCGATGTGATGGCGAGGTTTATTAACAACCGAACTCAGGTCGTGCACGAACACCACGTTGGTCATGTTTACACGAGCGATATACAAATGATGGAATATAGGCTTGGTGTAGTTTATCGACCGCTATTCCGTCAATAGTGGTTAATCCCTCACCTTATTCCTTATTCCCAATTCCTTATTCCTTTTGTCCAACTTGACAAAGTAGAATTAATGCTTAAAACTCAGTAAAGTTTTCACCCGGATTCAACAGCAATAGTTGTCCATTCATTTTATTTTCGCTTTCCATTCGCTTCAGAACACGCAACGGCTCGCCTATTGGTTCGTCGCTGATGTCGAACGTTCCGTAGTGCATCGGTATAAAAGTTCTTGCGCCAGTGTCATGGAATGCCTTGACTGCGTCGGCAGGTGACACATGATTTGGGTGCATGAACCATTCTGGCTTGTAAGCACCTATCCCGACTATAGCGACATCAATTTTATGAAAGAGCTTTTTTACTTCAAGAAAATGATTGCCATACCCTGAATCTCCACTGAAGTAAATGGTCTTGTCGGATGACCTGATCACGAAGGCTCCCCAAAGTCGCTGGTTGTCGTCGCTAATACCACGCTTCGACCAATGCCTCGAAGGCAAATAATAGACTTCAGTTTCCTGTGGAGTGTTGAACTGCTGATACCAACCGGCAGTCTGGATAGGTCGATCTCTGCTCCAGGGACGAAGTAAAGACTCCATATTGAGGCCCGTCAGAATCTCCAGCCTCGGATTCAGTTCAACAATGTTACGAACTGATTTGTCCTGGCAGTGATCCCGATGATCATGTGATATAAGGAGGTAGTCTAAATCATTGAAAACATCAGGGGAAAACGCGTGAGGTGTGTATCTCTTTACAAAACGAATGTCATAGAACACCGGATCGATCAGCATGTTCACACCGTTGAGACGGATAAAGAACGAAGCATGTCCGAGCCAGATGATGCAATCTTTTTTGTTTGACTTAAAAGCGAGATCGTTCTCAATTCTCAAGCGAAAAGTGTCATTTTTTTTCTCCTGGCGTTGGTCATTCTTTGTAAACATCCATTTGAGAACATCGCTTGTCTTTGGAAGAAAGGGAAATTCAATGTTCTGAAACCTGTTTTGATCATCTACGGGAGTCCCTACCCAGTCTGATTTTATTGTTCGCAGCCCGGGGTTTTTCAAATAGTTCAAGTGAGAAAGATTTTTTTATTTCGACACCTATCCTGATGCTAGATTTTCTTTACCAACTGTGTAAATAGTCGTTCCAACATTTCATCTGCATCGATGCATAAACCAGGATGTACCTTTGATGTTTGAAGAATTGTGCTTCGTTCCGCCGTTAGCCACCGGAATCGTTCCGCCATCGAGAGTTTTCCAATCGGCCCTCCATCTTTTCCTCCGCGGCATATTTTGTCGAATGAAAGAACATGCTCTTTTACTTCTTCAAAGTCCAATTTTTCGCAGAGAACGCGTAGCCGTTCCTCGTCCAACTCATAGAGTGCTTTCAGAAACTTTTGACCCGGACAATACAATATGATTCCTACGTTAAGAAATTCTTCACGTTCAACATGCGCTACTACCCGAAGGACGGCGTATTCAAACAAGGAACGTTCTTGCATGTTGTGCTTCTTTAACAAAGAATTGTGAGTTACTTAGTCGGGACTCCAGAAAATGAACATAGGCCTCCCTGTGCTCATCATTTGAATCAAAAGGCGAATTGTTATCCAACCATTCATCAGGGACCAATGACACAATATGGCGTATATCTCCACCGGTAATCTGGCTTCGATATTGCAGATCAACTTCCTCGAGCATCGAGGCTTTAAATAGAAGTGCATGGTCTTTCACTGACGGAAATGGTTTATTAGGGTCCTTCCAGTCGTTCCATGAATGATGAAAGTACAAAGAGGCGCCATGGTCGATTAACCATAGCTCTCTATTCCACCAAAGCATATTTGTATTGCGTGCCGTGCGATCGACATTCATCAGGAGACAATCCAGCCAAACGATCTGTGAAGCGAGTAACGATGATATTGGAGTAGCGATAGGGTCAAAGGTCATGGAACCGGAAAGATAATGCAGTCCCAGATTCAGTCCAGTACTTGCCTTTAGTAGATCCTGAATTTCCTGATCTCCCTCTATCCGGCCAAACGCGCTATCAAGGTTGGCAAAAACAATTTCAGGTACCTTGAGTCCCAGGGCCCTGGCTACTTCGCCGCCAATGAATTCTGCAATCAACGCCCGTTTTCCCTGGCCGGCCCCTCGAAATTTCAATACATATAAGAACTGGTCATCCGCTTCTACAATGGCTGGTAAGGATCCCCCTTCACGCAAAGGCGTAGCGTATCGGATAACATTGACGGTTCTGATCTCCCTGACTGTGTCTACCATGGTAATAAGTCGTACTAAAGAAAACAGCAAAATTGAAGTATTCCAAATGACGTTGGCAGCAAGTCAGATTAGGGATATCTTTTTCAGAGACCGAAAACAAATTAACTTTACTCTGATGTGGATCTGTCCCCAATGTCAGCAGAAGTTCGTCAACAAGAACCAGGTGCATTCCTGCAATGACACCGAACTCGCTGATTTCCTTCATAACAAATCTGCCGAGACAGTTTCTCTTTTCTGGCACTTTGTAAAAGTGTATCAGCAGTTAGGGAATGTTACCATACATCCAACCAAGACCATGATCGCATTTGCAGCAAAGACCCGCATTGCATATGTGATTAGGCTTGGAAAAAATTTCGTTGATGTTGTGTTTCCCTTCGACGAGCCCCACAGCGATAATCTTTGCTTTAGAAAGATCGCGCAGGTTCCCGGAGAACAACAATACAATCATCATCTCAGGCTAATGCAGCCTGATGACGTTAACGTTGAGGTAAAGAAATTCATGAAAATGGCATATGATCTGGGTAAATGAGAGTGCTGGTGTGCGCTGTGTCTAACATTTTTTTGATGGCATTGCTAAAGCATTACAAAATCGTGTGTAGCTTGTATGGAGCAAAACGGGTCTGTGAGTCACGATTACGTGTACCCAGTCCGTTGTGAATTGGAGATGAAAGCTGACAATCAACAATAAAGTAATTAACGCGTATGACAAAAATTGAACGAAGAACTTTTTTAAAACAGGCAGCGGCATTTTCCGCTTTTACAATTCTGGATCCACGTATTGTGTTTGGCACTCAGGCTAACTCTGCGATCCGGGTAGGTATCATTGGCTGTGGCTCTCGGGGAACTGCTGTGCTGGAATCAATGTCACAGCACACGAATACATCCATCGTCGCTATGGCCGATCTTTTTCAAGACCAGTTGGATACGGCTGCAGTTACTTTTAACAAGCTGAATGCTGCAAAAAAGTTTCCCGCAATCAACAAAGCAAATATCTACCGGGGATCAAAGGCTTACCAGCGGTTGATAGAAAACAAGGACGTAGACGCAGTTCTCATTTCCTCACCAGGCTATACACATGCTGAATTTTTGGAAGCCGCAGTTGCAGCAGGGAAACATGTATACTGCGAAAAGCCCGTGGCCACGGACGTCGCAGGTTGTGCCCGAATTGTGAAAGCAGGGGAGAAGGTAAACGGAAAACAATCTGTTGTTGTAGGTTTTCAAATCCGTCACGCCACTCCTTATGTACAGATGGTCAAGAGAATTC
>JAEZBX010000094.1 GCA_023412765.1 Bacteroidota bacterium | reverse complement strand
GTATCCAGCACTATCGTTGTATTTTTCAGCGTGCCAATCTTGGCATTCTCAAGAATCAACACCTCATTATTTTCAGGAGTGATCTTCGCATCTGCTACAATGATGTATGGGATTCCACTCACTTTTAATTCTTGTGTCTTGAGATTGTATTCAGCCTTCTCTGCATTGAAGTTTAGTGAATCCAGCTCTTTGCGCGTGGTATAGAAGTAAGAATTTTCGAGAGGAACATCGGGATCTTTGGTCATCGTGATCTTCTGTTCATCAAGGTCCCATCGCATTTTTGGAATCGAGGTCTTGAACTGTGCGAAAGGAAAATCAATTGCAGCCTCTCCTTCTACTTCCGGACTAATATCTGCGTAGTTCTGCTCAAGATCGAATTTTAGTTTTACATCGTTACCCTGCAAAAGTGGTTTGGTTGGATCATCTGACTTCACCCTGAATTTTGCACGGCGAGCAGCAAAGTCTTTTCCCTGGAAAGTCATCCTGCGCGAAACCAATTCAGTTCCTCGTGTTTCCAGCTTACCGATCCCCGTTACCCCTGTCTTCGATACTACAATTGTTCCCTGCATCTGCGCGGAAGAATCGTAAAAGCTAAAAGGAGCCTTTACATTCTTTATCCTCATTTCATCCTTCTTCGGATACCACTTCATTTCAAAATCAGTCAGCAGCGCCTGCGGGAAAGAGACATTTCCAAACTGTGATTTTGCAAGGCGCGCATCTGTTCCCTTAGCCGTTACCGAATCAGGATAGAAAACAAAATCGTTCGCAGTGACAGAAGCTGCCAGGTAATTAATTGTACCTGCACCACGCAACCCGCGATTGTTCATGGTGAGTTTACCATTCATTTTTCCCTCACCCTGGTACAACTGATACCCTGGAGGTGCAATCTTGTGCTCAAATCCCAAAGACTTGTCTGGTTGCGTATGAAGCTTTTCCTGGAAGGCTGGGAACATCCCACTGGATACAAATGTCCCTTCGAAATTTATTGATGCAGGGTCTGCGTTGTTCAAACTGTCGAGTTTAAATGCAGGAACTACAAAGAACATCGATTTGTCATAGACCCCGCCGAGTACTTCCGGTCGGTCAAAATAAATCGCACCTCCCGATGCTGCATCGAGTCGCGGATAATCCGGGATGCGTTTCTTCCCTGATTTGTTGTTGCCTTTGCTTATGTACAGTGTTCCCGATTGCGACTCGTTGTTAAGTCCACCAGCCGCTGCCGCAGTTGAATCCGCGCCTACCATCGAATTGTTTACCTTTCGACGCATGCTTTGACCTCTCGCGTTCGTTTCCGTCACATAGAAGTTAATCGAATCAATATGAGTTAGCTTGATAAAGAAGCTATCGTACTTCAGCGTAAATCCCTTTCCACTGATCTCGAAATTTCCCGCAGTGATAGTACCATCAAACTTCATATCACGATTTTGAAGAATGGTTATGATACTGCTGTCAGGTTTGATCCGAACGTTAAGTGAATCGCTCACTTTGAATTCATCAACACCACGGACAAGCATTGAGCCATCGGCAAAATTTAAAGTCGCATTAGGAAAGCTGTCAATAACAGAATGGATTTTAAGATTATCATAATCCATTTCGCCTTTGAATGCCCGATAAACCAAAATCGCTTTCTCTTTGACGCGAACGACATCTGTCGAAGGGAAATACGAGACCATCCCCTTTTGGTTAAGAAAATCCATCGCTGCTTTTATGTCGGCCAGTTTCTGCCCGGTGGAAGCGGCCAGGTCACCTGAATAGAATTCCCTCACATTATTCTTCAGACAAAAATTTGCAACCAGCACAAGCGGATGGAATGAAAATCCCTGACCACTTAACAATCTGAAATCTTCAGGATCATAAAAATCAGTGGATTCAATGATGAGTGGGACAGTATTTCTACCACCATCTGTCAACATGTTAAGGCTATCGGATCTCAAATCCCATTTGATAACGTCTGAAGCAAAGTCCACATTAAAATACGTAGAAGAGTATGGCGAATGCTTCATACTGCCTTTATCCTTTCTAAGAAGAAGTGATTGGGTGCTATCACTATAACTATATTTCATTCGCACCAATGGATGCGAAATGGAGTCTCCCTTTTGAAGTATGTTGATCCTTGTCTTTTGTGATATAATTGATGAATCAGTAAATCGAAAATCTGAAGAAACTGCAATGAACTTTGGCTCGCCGTTGTGTGATACTTCAATTTTAGCTGGTGCTCCGGTAACGGAGGCGCTGGATATTTTACGACCGATCAGCGAGAACCCGCCAGTATATTTAACATTTTTATCGCCCATGCCCTGGATACGCAAATTATTTTGAAACGACCTGAACCTTGGATAAGAAGATGGCACCGAATCTTTGCGTGCCACAGATTTAAATTCAAGTATTCCAGGAATAGGACCGGGCGTCTTGCCCACATAATTCAACTTAACCAGGTCAGACTTAAATTCGGGTTTGGCAACGTTAAAATGGTATGACACAATGCTACACGATACACTGTCAGGATTGAGAAAAGCCGGCGACCAATCAAACGTACCCTCTTCTCCTACAAAGACATTGCTACGAAGGGAAAAGACACCCTTGGTGTTTTTGATAAACACTGAATCATAGGCAGTCGCCATATTCAATGTTACCTTGGAAAAACGAATAACAGGGCCTTCAATCAGCGGTGGTGGGGGTGGATTCATCCATAGCGGCGCCTCGACATAAACAGTATCCGTTAATGGATCATAACTGTCCGCATCAGAATCATATGTATCCTCCTGCGCGCTTACCTCATCCGTTGTAGCAAGATAAGTGGTATCGCTAAAATCCCCCAACTGTGGCGGCACGATGAAATCGAAATTGTAGTCATCATCACGTGCGTATAGCCTGAACGATTTCTCGTAGTGCAAAGCGTGATGCGCAAAAAAGGCATTGCTTGCCTTAAAAAAGTTCAGGGCCTTAGGAGATGGTTCGGACTCGATCACCAGGCCGGCAACCCTGACGAACTCAGTGATTTTTGAAGCGCTGGCCTTTTCAACATTTACGGCATTGGCGATGGCTCCCAGGTAATTCAAAAGATGTGGGCGAACGGGAAATTTTTTTTTCCTCATCAGCCAAACTTGCTTTTGCACAACGAGCTGCAGATCTACGCGCAAGCCGCTCCACGCAGAAAGAAATGCCTCGCTAACAAGCATTGCATCATCTCTGCGGGTCTTTTCCAGTACTAATTTTACGCTGTCGGGAAAGCTAACAGGGCTCGTGTCAGATTTCATTTGAGCCGCCACCGACAAGGCCGAAAAAGCAAAAGAAAAGAGAACGTAGAACTTGATTCTTTTCACAAAGTTAAAACCTTGAAATTCGGAAATAATGGGTAAATAAACTACGAGACGTCCGTCTCACTAAACGCCTATGTAAGAAAAAACGTGCAGATTCATTGAAAAGTCTTTGCCGGAGAGCGACAAATGATAAAAACTGTCAAAAATCGTCTGTTCAACTTAGAAAATAGCCCTTTGTCGAAAATTGGATGCTTCAGGTGTATTTGTCCAACTATTACTTGAATAGCAAAGACATGAACAATACCTTAGCATTGAAACTGCACTGCATCCATTAATGCGCGATAATGAAGATTTCATACCTGATTTTCTTTAGTTTTCTCTTCATTCTTCTACTCTTTTCGATAACAACTTATATCAATTTTCAACAATCTGAGGAAGTAAGGGAAAATTCCGATTGGGTAGATAAATCAACAACCATTATTAGGAACAGCAACCGCTTTCAGCGAAACATCCTGAACATGATTAGTGGATTGCGGGGCTATCTTTTTGCCGGGGAAAATTACTTTATCCAGGCATACGATTCTGCAAAAGCCGAAAATGAGACCATATTGTCAGAGCTTTCAAACCTGGTTCCACCCGAAGGAGAGCAACGGGAATTGTTGGGTGAGATTAGCAAAATAAACCATGAATGGCTTAGTGAGTTTTCTACTCCCTTGATTGACGCGAAAAGGCTCGCAGGAGATTCCGACAGCAGCTTGCTTAGTTTTAACCGGTTGTACCGCGAAAAACTTACAACCGGGAATGAACGATATATGAATCGTCAGCTGCAGGACCGAATACGCCTTTTCATCAATAACGAATACAACAGCCGCGATATTCGAACGCAAATACTGGATGCATCAGTTCGGCGCACCCGCGCTATATCTATCGGCCTCGCCTCATTGTCGATCATCGTTGGTTCGATCATTGCAATCTTTCTCGCTTATCGAATCTCGACCCGTATTATGGGTATGGTGAAAATGGCAAATCAGATTGCTGAGGGAAATTATGATGTTTCAACACAAGATTCAGGGCGTGATGAACTTAGTGACCTGGCACACTCGTTGAATAATATGGCTCACGTTTTGAATGAGAACATCACACTGTTGAAAAGAAAAAATCAGGAATTGGATCAGTTTGCACATATAGTATCACACGATTTGAAAGCACCGTTGCGGGGTATCGACAATGTCGTGTCATGGATGGAAGAGGATCACGCAACCGAGATGTCGCCAAAAATTGTGGAATACATGGATATAATCAAAGGACGTCTCCTGCGAGCTGAAAATCTTATTCATGGTATTCTGTCGTACGCGCGCATTGGTAAAGAAATTGGCAGCAAGGAAGAGGTCGACCTGAATCAATTAGTTGACGAAGTTGGAGAATCGTTAATGATGAAATCCAGTTTAAAGTTGATTCTGGCGTCCAATCTGCCGCGGTTATACACAGAAAAGGTACCTCTTCTGCAAATCTTCTCGAACCTTATCAGCAATGCGATAAAGCATCACGACAAACGAAATGGCTACATCAAAATATATCACAAGGAATTTCTTCAGCACTATGAGTTTTTTGTAGAGGATAATGGCCCCGGTATCGGTAAAAATTATCACAATAAAATTTTTGTAATTTTCCAGACGCTTCAGGAACGCGATAATTTAGAAAGCACCGGAGTGGGATTAGCAATCGTCAAAAAAATTCTGGATGACAGGAATCAAAAAATTCAAGTAAGCTCGGACGCAGGACAGGGAGCAATTTTTTCATTCACGTGGCCTAAATAAAATGTTATGGACAAAGTAGTAAACATTCTTCTCGTCGAAGACGACAATCTCGACATAATTGATGTAAAACGGACGTTGGATAAGATGCATATCCTGAACAATATGATTGTGGCACGCAACGGTGAGGATGCACTACGGATACTGAATGAGAAAGAACGATCTGACACAAAACCAGATATTGCGTTAATCGACATCAATATGCCCAAGATGAATGGTCTTGAATTCCTCAGCGCAATACGTAAAATGGATGAATGGAAAGATCTGAAATGTTTTATCATCACAACGTCCGACGAAAAGGTCGACCGCATGGCCGCAAAGGATATGGGTATCTCGGGTTATATCGTAAAACCATTGAAGTTGAATAATCCGTCGTCAATGGATGCATTCAACCTCATGATCGACTTAATGAATTTTAAGAATAAAATTTAGCGATCAGCCGCTGCGTCTCAGCCCAACATCTGTTTGCAGTCTTCGCACCTGCGTATAATTAAACAATATCAAGGCAACTACTATTATAGAATACCCCAATGCCTGGAGCAAACTGATTTGTTCCTTAAACACAACAAATGCGATAGTGAAATTGATGAGCGGATTGATGTACATCAGTATCCCTATCGTTGCTGAATTTATCTTATTCAAAGCAAAAAGATTCAGGAACAGGGGCAACACCGTGAAAACGACAGCTATAATGGCAACGATTTCATAAAAGCGTAAGTCCTGGGGAATTTCAGTGACCAGGTACCCTTTGACGCAGGTCAGGAGAAATAGAGCAAATAACACTTGCACCCCTAGTACAATGATCCTATCAAATCCCTGGTTCTTGCGTTGGGAAACAAGGTAGACTGCATAAGTAAAAGCAGTTAGAACACTGTAGCCCAATTCCAGAGCTGAATTAAGCCCAATCAAAACACAGCTAACAGCACAAAGTGCAACAGCGCTCCACTGAATCGTTGTTAATTTTTCGTGTATCAGAAAATATCCCAGAACAGCTGTGATCACCGGGCAGATCAGGTATGAGAAGGACGCTGTCTTCACATTGATATCATTGACAATGTAAATGAACGTTAACCAGTTCACGCAAAGCAAAGCGCCACCAGCCAGTGTTAACAATATTGTTGTTCGCCTTTTTTCCGATGCAGATGAAATCAATTTTTGCCATTCTTCCCGAAGGTCGCGTCGCTTAAATACTCCAATAACAAAAATGAGGACAATGGCTGAAAGCAATATGCGGAAGTACAGAATTTCACCGGCAGTATATTCCTGGATAGCGCGGAGGGGAATAGAAAAAAATCCCCAGACAACGAATGCGGCGACGGCAGCCGCATAGTGTTTTTGATTATTCATGTAATCTGATACGTCGGAGCGCTTCCGATAGTTCGCCGGAAGCCATCGAATGTAAACAAGTTTTTTTTCGCCGGGATGAAACTGCGAGAAAAAATTAACTTAGGTTCTCTTCTTCCTTCTTAGTGATAATCCGTTCTTTCTTGATATCAATCCTGATAAACGCATACAGACTCATATAAAAATTTGCAATCCAAACGATTGAAAAGCCTGCAATGACATATCCCACCCAGTTGTCGAGCAGCAGTTTGTATTGTGTAATGACCAGGATCAATATCGTAACGTAATGACTGAAACAATACTCACAGGTGAATACATAGAAAAATTTTCTCTGTGCAATCGTTTTACACTCTTCCGATTTTTTTACGCAATATTCTCGAGGTTCCCGAAATATTTCCTCGTGAGTAACAGTCCATGCGATACAAGCTACTGGAATTGCCAGTATAAAGAGCCACGCGATTTGAGTGATCAGGTCCATCGTCAACTAAAAACAATGGACTTCACCCAATGTTCGGTCAGAGATTCTACAAACCTTTTAGATAGCTTAAACTAACAGGTACCTGGGCGGTTACTGCGTTGCTTTCATCTTCGATATAAAAGTGTTCGATATCTGATTTCTTAGCGGCTTTCATAATGGCGGCGATGTTGATCTGACCGGTACCCAAAGCCACATTACTATCGGTATCAATCTTTCCCGACGAATCACCCTTAACACCTTTTCGCACATCTTTCACGTGCATTAATTTAAAGCGTTTTGGGTACTTTTTGATCAGCTCGGCAGGATCGTAGCCCGGCAAATGCGCCCAGACAATGTCTAATTCGAAGTTGACATATTTCGGATCAGTGTTGGCAACCAGGTAATCGAAGAGGGTTCCGTTTTCGTAGGGGACAAATTCATAGCCATGGTTGTGATAGCAGAACATGAGGTTATGATTTTCTTTCAGATATTTCCCTGCCTTGCTGAAATCTTCAATTGCCTTCTTTATTGTTTCAATTGTTGCCGGGGGATCATGGGGTATCCATGCAACTCGTACATACGACGCTCCAAGGGTCTTTGCATTTTCAGCCACCTCAGATGTCTTGTTAACGAGGTCATCGTAACTCACACCAAAGGAGGTGCACTTCATACCGCGCTCATCGAGCATTTGCCTGATTTCTTTAGCTGTGCGTTTAAAAAGATTTGAGAATTCAATGTTTGTGATTCCCATACGTTTAATCGTATCAAGAGTCGCAGCAACGTCTTTGTCAAAACTTTTTCGGAAAGAATACGATACTATGCCTGGTGTATTCTTTAAAGTCTTCCCAGACGACTGGCTGAACGCGCTGATTGTTGAGATAGCGAGCAATAAGATGATTGAAATTGATTTCATGTGTAAGTTAGTTTCTGGTTGCTATTTCTGATTTATTCTACACGTTGACATTCCAGCCTTTTTCGTATTCGCGACTCCACAAAGCCATCGCTTCCTTATCGTTTAGGATATGACCGTTTGATGGGTCGCAGTTTAACGCTCGGCCTACACGATATGAAATATTACCTAGTTGCGGCAGCAATGTTGATTTGTGACCTTCGAGTATCGGAGCATTCACCTTTTGGTTACCGCGGATCGATTCGACAAAGTTCAGCAAGTGCCCATTGTCAAGCCGCTCGAACGGGCTTACTTTATTTGTCGGATCGTAGGGTGTGTCGTCCTTTACTTCTTCAATGAGCTTGTTCTTATCATTGTCGAAGACCTTGTAGCCGTTTGCACCGGGGTACACAATTGTGCCTTTCTCACCATAGAAGATCACTCCTCTCCCGCTACCTTCCGAATCGAATCCATTGCAACTTCTACCCTCCCACGTACAGGCAGTATTATTTGGAAAATTGAATGTGATGGTCTGTGTATCCGGCGTCTCCCAATCATCGTCAAAATGAAAACGACCTCCCGCGGAAACTACCTTTGTTGGATAATCTACTCCAAGTCCCCACCGGATCACATCGAGTTCGTGGGTACCATTGTTCAATGCTTCTCCTGTACCCCAGTGCCAGAACCAATGCCAGTTGTAGTGAATTAGATTACTTTTGTAATCCTGCCGTGGCGCTGGGCCTTGCCAAAGATCGAAGTTTAAGTTTTCCGGCACGGGTACCACGGTGCCTTTCCCAATAGATTTACGATTGTTAACATACCATCCACGGGCGAAGTAAACGCGCCCAATGGCACCGTTGCGCAGCTTATCAACCATTCCAACAACATTGC
>JAEZBX010000093.1 GCA_023412765.1 Bacteroidota bacterium | reverse complement strand
TGAGTATATGAATGTTCATAAGCAAACGCAGCACGGCACACCCGAACGCGATGTGATGGCGAGGTTTATTAACAACCGAACTCAGGTCGTGCACGAACACCACGTTGGTCATGTTTACACGAGCGATGTACAGATGATGGAATATAGGCTTGGTGTAGTTTATCGACCGCTATTCCGTCAATAACGGTTAATCCTGCTTTGTCAACTTCCAACTAAGTGCTTTGAGAGGAGTATTCCTCGCTTTTTGATGCACAATTTTGCGCTTCGTCGCCTAGCGCAACAGTAATTGATCGTGACGCTGCGCAACCTCATGGCTGCGCTTTTGGATTTGCATCTGCATTTTAGCCCTGCCTCCGCCGAGCTTCGGCAGGCGCAGCGCGATGCACCCTATCACCCTATCACCCTATACCCTATACCCTATACCTCACCTTATTCCTTATTCCCTATTCCTTTTGTCCAACTTGACAAAGCAGGATTAACTATTAACGGCTACCGCCATAGCTTCTGCGCGACTGCCACTAGAGAGATCTCCTCCAGCAATGTACGCACGCTCTCACCATTCTTCTCCTCCCATTTTACCAGCCGGATGCATGCTCCTTCGATTTCAATTCCTGTGATATCGCCATCATCATAGCAGCAACAACCGGTGTTGAAGTACGATGGTTTAATTTTTTCAAAAAACTCCAGGCTTGGCTTCGGGAGATTGTAGGTTGGCTCAAAGGGCTTGTTTCTGGATTGCTTGATGGCATCTTGCCGCTGGATGCGTTCCAGGTGGGTTAACGATTCAAAAACCGGTTGGTGTGTATGTCCAGTGATTAGTATTAGATCCTCATGTTGAGAAGACCACTCGTACATAAGAAGATTATGCTCGGTTTTTAAACTCGCATCATAGGCTGGTGTATTCGGATTGATTCGCAGGTAGGCCTGGAGTGGAGCCCAGATCTTCGACACAAAGAATTTGCTGAAGAGGTTTCCGTCGCTTTGCAAATCACCTTGATGGCCATGGGTACAAAAAATTGTAATTGTTTTTTTTTCAATCGTTGCCTGGAGTATGACGCCTTCAAGCACTTCGACCTGGGTGCCATACAGTTCTTTCAAATCAACGGAAGCGAGCGGATTAATTTCCCAATCAAGGTCATGATTGCCAAAAATTTTCGTGAATGCATTTCGCAAAGCGAACTTTTTCTCGGCGTTGAACGAGACAGCATTAAACTTCTTTATTTGGAGGAGGGTGTTCTCCCAAAGTTCCTCGGAGTCTCCCAGGGAAATGAAATGAAATTCGTGTTCATTATAATAGTTAAGAGCTGAAACGTAATTTTCTTCAGCCAGAGCAAAATCATCAGCACCGTTTTTTCTTCCCTTATGCTGATCGGAAAACAATATATATTTATTGGTGTTGATGTCGAAGGGAATAAGAAACCCCTTTTTGCCAGGATCCTTCTCTAATCGTTCTTTTAAGTCTGACAACGCTTCAAAGATTCTTTCCCTGTCAGGATCTGAGGAAAATTTGTTCGCTAACCACAAGATTGGTCTTCGTAAAAGGAAACGGACAATTTCGCGCATTGAGCAAATTTAAAAAGGCATTTCTAATATGCTTATTTAATTTTGTAACACACACATTTTGAAAAGCTGATATTCTTAGTTGACATCGAAATTATGAAGACAGTATCAAAAAAACATTATCTCAAAAGGCCTATCAACGCGATGCCAAGACAAATCAAATCGCTCCTGATCAGGCACGGTCTGATAGAAAAATACAACGAACGGCCTCCTTACCAGCGAAATGATTATCTCGGATGGATTTCACAGGCTAAACTAAAAAGCACGCAAGAGAAAAGGATCCAACAAATGCTGGATGAACTAGAGCGTGGCGATAGTTATATGAAGATGAAGTGGAATAGGCGATAGCTAGTTTTCCAAAAGAGCTTTGAGATCGGTTAAAACATTTTTCCAACTTTCTTCAGAATGTTTTCTCGCCTCTTCGTTTGCCACATTTTCCTGCTTAACCGTTAGCATAGTCTCGCCGTTGTCTTCCTGTAATTCATAGGAGATATTCATATAATTCTCTGGGGCGTCGGGTAAATTGGACATAGAGCTGAAATACGTATATTGGAAAAGCTTGGGAGGATCGCTCTTAAGTATTACTCCCTTGTCAACGTATTCCTTACCATCCCAGGACCCTTTAAATTCTAAAGGACTGCCTTCTTGCCAGTCGGATACCGCATCTGTGCCAAAGAAATATTGTTTGATCATTTTAGGATTTGTAAGCGCATCCCATACTTCCGAAGCAGGTGCGGATATAACTGTTGATGCTTTCGCGATTAGATTTGCTGACATGAGTTTTTTATAGATAACAACTGAGGAGGAAAATGTTTATGGCATTTTCAGGAAACAGTAGCTTATCCCGCGGTGACCATTTTATTTGTACTGATGATTGAAATAGGGAATGTCGACATAGTTAGGGCCGGCAAGGCATTTTTTAAGGACTTTTCATGGCGCACAGAGTCGGATGAGAATTGGATAATCCGGGGGCCAAATGGGTCCGGTAAGACGTTTTTTCTTGAGATGTTGTCGGGTATGGCGCACGTTTCCCGCGGCGAAATCCACTACGATTTTATTCATGGCAAGTCATGGGATGAGCGGTTTGCCGAGAAAAAGTCATTGATCACCTATATCCCGGCTCACGCTCTTCATCTGTTTGTTCATGGCCACGATCTGTTTTACCAGCAAAGGTATTACTCAATGACGGATGCCGCCGAGACAACCGTGCGAGACGCTTTGAGTGAGGATATTAAGAAACTCGATGACCTTGATATTCCATTAAGCCTTTCGATTACGCATTTGCTGGATGTGGAAGTCTCTCGCTTGTCGAATGGACAATTGAAAAAACTCCTGATAGTAAAAAGCTTTTTGAAAGGAATTCCCAGGTTGCTGCTACTTGACTATCCATTCGAAGGCCTTGATTTTGAGAGCCGCGAAAACTTCAGTGACTTCATAGATTTCGTAGCGAAGCGTCACGGCGTCCAAATTATTCTGGTCGAGCACCACTATTTACCATCCTGCATAAACAAAACTTTAACGCTTAATGACTTCAGAATAGAAAGTATTACCGCCATAGATAATCAACCGTATTCGCCAGGCAGCCAGCGTCCGTTCTTAATGCAACCCAACTCATCGGCTAGCCCGGTAGAGATGATTCGAATTGAAAATCTTAATTTAAAATATGGGAATTACTTTGTATTCAAAGATTTCAACTGGCTTGTGCATAAAGGTGAACGTTGGGCCCTAACGGGCCGCAATGGGGCAGGCAAAACCACGTTGTTTAGTCTAATCTTTGCTGACCACCCCCAGGCCTATGCGCAACAGGTATTTTTGTTTGGTCGGCGACGAGGTACAGGTGAGTCGATTTGGGATATCAAGAAAAGGATAAACTATCTCGGACCTGAGCAAGTAACTTTCCTGGATCCCAGGAAAACTATGATGGCGGTCCGCGATTATGTTGAGAGCATGTCGGCCGATGTAAGTGTTGAAAGAATTGAGCATCTCCTGCACCATTTTGATGCGCGAACGCTTGCTGATAAACCGGTAAATACACTTTCTTCCGGCGAACTACAACTATTGATGATTATTATTTGCTTTCTTTCCGAAAAGGAACTGTGGTTGCTGGATGAGCCTTTTCAGTTTTTGGATCCTCTTCGAAAAGAGCGATTGAAAACATATTTATCTACACATCTCCGCAAGGACATAACACTTATCCTGATTACGCACAACGACGATGATCTTGCTGAATGGACGGATCAGAGGATGCGGCTATAAAATGGCGATTGCAACTTTTCTTTAAATATTTGCGTATTGAGATCGGATTGATACATTTACATTCTTCAATATAATCACTGTGCTGCCTTTAAAACAAGTTGAAAAGATTTCGCGCGCCCTGGGTGACGCAAACAGGCTTAAAATACTTCACCATCTTTCTAAAAAGGGTGGAACGGGTCCCTGTTCCGAAATCCTCGGGGTTATTGATCTGACCCAGCCATCCGTCAGTCACCATATTAAGATCCTCATCGAAGCCGGCATTCTTGAGCCGGAAAAGGAGGGAAGAAACCACAAATACACTGTAAATGAGCAGCTTTTGAAGGATTATACAGCTACAATTTCTACTCAGTTCATGGGGACCTAAAAAAATTTACATAAATACATTGAAAAATTTAAATGAGTCAATGAACTTTTTAGGTACGACAATGATTATTAACTGATAGACGCCCAGATTTTGGGCTTTTTTTGATTAAATACATCGAAACATTTGAATATTTAACTTAATTAATTTAAAATGAAAACCAATACCTTATTTAACCCCTATCCCCTCGGTTCTCTAAATCTTTCAAATCGGATAGCAATGGCTCCAATGACTCGCAGCCGTGCCATCAATAACATTCCGAATGAAATCATGGCAAAGTATTATGGCCAACGTGCTGCAGCGGGACTGATTATCACCGAGGGAGTCTCTCCATCACCTAACGGGCTCGGCTATGCGCGCATCCCCGGAATTTTTTCGGATGATCAAGTAGTAGCGTGGCAAAAAGTTACCGACGCCGTCCATGAAAAAGGAGGGAGGATTTTTATTCAGCTGATGCACACCGGAAGAATTGCGCATCAAGATAATTTGCCCCCCGGAGCACAAGTCGTTGCGCCCTCGGCGATTGTGGCAAAGGGAAAAATGTGGACCGATCAAAACGGACTTCAGGATCATCCAGTACCCCAAGCGTTATCCACCGAGGCATTACAAAACACAAAAGCTGAATTCGTGCAGGCAGCAAGAAATGCTATCAAAGCTGGATTTGATGGCGTAGAATTGCACGCTGCAAATGGATACTTGCTTGAACAATTTATTAGCCCCTATTCCAACCAAAGAACTGACCAGTACGGAGGAAACATAACCAATAGAATCCGTTTTGTCCTGGAAGTTGCGCGCGAAGTAAGCGAAGCCATTGGAAAAGAAAAACTAGGAATCCGGATTTCACCATATGGGGTATTTAATGATATGCCGCATTACGCAGAAATCGATGCAACGTACTCCCTACTGGCTGAGGAACTAAACCGCCTGGATATCGCATATCTCCATCTTCTTGATCATAGTGCCGATGGTGCGCCGGAAGTGCCGCTACATTTCAAAGAAAAGGTCCGGGGAATATTCACTAATACCCTCATCATGACTGGTGGATATAACCTGGAAAAAGCTTCACAACATTTGTCTTCCAATCTTACCGATATCGTCGCTTTTGGAAAACCGTTTATTTCTAACCCGGACCTGATTCACCGGCTACGAAAGAACTTGCCCCTCAATATAAAGCTGGATGCAAGTACCCTGTATACGCCGGGTGAGAAAGGGTTCACAGACTACCCGGTCTTCTCTGAAGATGTAGTCACTGTTTGATGAAAACAGTTTTTCCCTCTCATCCGGTGCCGACAGGCACTGGATCGGCTTCATCCGCATTATGAATTTGTAAACCATTTATCACCTAAAGCTATGTCACAAAAAATCAAATCAATTTCCGTCGTAACCGCCCGGATAATATTGGGACTTGTTTTCCTTGTGTTCGGTCTCAACTATTTTCTCCAGTTCCTTCCCATGCCACCACAAGCAGGAGCCGCTGAAAGCTTTACCACCGGCCTATTTCTTTCAGGCTATTTCTTTCCGTTCCTTAAAGCGCTTGAAGTTTTGATAGGTATTTCACTACTCGCAGGTGTATTGGTTCCGCTGGTGTTGGTAATGCTGATGCCGATAAGTATTAATATTTTATTGTTTCATCTCTTCCTCACAGACAGTGTTGCAATGAGCATAGTTATCCTCGGGCTTCATCTATATCTGGCATGGGGATACAGGGATTATTACGCGCCGTTGTTTACAGCCAAGGGTCTGGCAAGAGTATAAGCATGGGATGTGAATTCTGATTATCAGGGTTAGGTACGATTGTATAGCTCAGGTCACGCCTGAGCTATTTTTTTGCCAACGAAAGTTTTAAACCGCATCAATAATAAAATATTAACGCGTTATTAAGGTCAAAGTTCTGCTGACACAGGGTTGTCACAACCTGTTCCTAGCTTGCAAGAAAAAACAAAAACTTTATGCAAGTCAAAGAAATAAGACCTATCAATTTCCTCTACTTTAGGTCGGAGGCAACCGTGAACATGCTCCAAAATTTTCTTCCTGTATCAAAAGAGCTTTTTCGTGAGGCTGTAAATCATGATCTGCAAATTACCGGACCAGTGCATTGGCACTACTTCGGTTTTTCAGGGGATGAAAGCAAACCCTTTACTCTTGAAGTTGCCTTGCCTGTTTCAGAAGTTCTTTCTGACTACGACGGCAAATTTCATTTCAAACGAACGGAACCATTCAAGTGTGTATCGGTTGTTCATGAAGGCGCGTGGAATGAATTACCATCAACGTACAATAAAATATTCCAGTTTATTGTAAAACATAAACTGGAGCCGGTGGCAACCCACAGGGAAATCTTTATCAACTCGGATTTCAATTTCCCTGAAGCAAATACCACGGAGGTGCAAATCGGAATACGCGTATAGACATAACGTTACATAGTGTTGCGGTAAAACTCATCGCGCACTTTGTTAATAATCTCATATTCGATGGAATCCTGAGTGGCAGTACCAATGGCAAATTGTTAAATGAATTTCTTAGGTTCATTCCTTCACTCGTCTTCTTGTAATTTCAGGAGCTCCCTGTGAAAGTATTTTTCCGTTTTATTGATGTGATATTTTCACGCAAATTGACCGAAATCGATTGCCTTCAGTTTTCAATAAGGCAACTCTTACAAAGCGAATTTATTTGCCGGGTTCTCTTTGCTAATTACATGTAGCCGTCTCATACGTTTTCGAACGTTGGAACATACGTATGTGGATGATATCCTTCTTTACTGCAACGCTTTTCGGAAAAATTCCATTTCAAACGCATTCTGCATCTACTTTTTGAAATACATTACAATATTCTGTAAAACATGAATTTCGCATATAGATTTATTGCGAAAACAATACGAAGTCAATACAAAATTTTGTAGAGACTTTTAAATCGGGTTAGGGGTATTGTTTCGATTACGCGGGTTTGCATTTAAACCTAAACATATACCCCTATGAAGAGATCTTTTACCCGATCCTATCTATGCGCTTTTTATAGCGCGCTTCTCTTACTCATTATCTGTTCCCCGGCTGTCGCGCAGGAGCGAATTATCAAAGGTCTTGTAAAATCAAGCGAAGATAATTCGACGGTGGCTGGCGTCAACATTGTTGTTAAAGGAACAACAGTGGGTACTATCACAGATGTTAATGGTAATTACTTACTCACTGTTCCTTCGGAGGCGGAAGCACTCATCTTTACTTTCATTGGAATGTCGCCGAAAGAGGTTCTCATTGGCGAGCAAACAGAGATAGATGTTTCATTGGATACCGATGTCAGGCAGTTGTCTGAACTCGTCGTTACCGCCTTCGGACTTGAGCGCGACAAGAAAGCGCTGGGTTACGCAGTCCAGGAAGTGAAAGGGGATGAGTTGGCAAAGTCGCCAACTTCGAGCGTCGTCAATAACCTTTCGGGTAAGATCGCAGGTCTTCAGGTATCAACGAATGCGGTACCCGGCGGTAGTCCTGAATTTGTTCTCCGCGGCTTTTCGTCAGTTGGGGGGAATAACCAGCCCTTGGTTGTTGTGGACGGAGTTCCTATTGCACAAACGGTAAACTCCCGCAATCTCAACGGCAGTGAAGATGCAACGCGCAATGATGGCAATTTCAATCGCAAGCAAAATCAGCAATACGGCGGCGGTATTTCAGAGATAGACCCCAGCAACATTGCAAGCATCAGTGTTTTGAAAGGTCCTTCAGCAGCTGCGCTTTATGGCTCACGCGCTGCAAACGGGGTCATTCTTATAACAACCAAAAGCGGGTCTGGTGCCGATAAGGGTATTGGTGTTGAACTAAATTTTAGCACCACCTTCGAAAAGCCATTGGTAAAACCCAAATTTCAAAATGTGTATGGTGGAGGCTCGGGATACCTAACCTGGTATTCTGACGGATGGAGTGGAACAGTTGATGGATTTAAAGGCAGCGATGGAACGGACGAAAGTTGGGGATCGCCAATGGACGGCCGACTTGTCAGGCATTGGTGGTCGGGTACAGCAACGTCACCGTTAGTACCCGAGCCTGACAATTGGGAGCAATGGTGGGAGACAGGTAAAACGTTCAATACCAACGTATCCATTACTGGTAATAATGATCAGGGGTCATTTCGATTCTCGGTTGGTCAATTGAAACAGGATGGCATCGTTTATAACAATGATTATTACAGGAATAATTTTCGACTAAACGCAGCCTACAACTTCACCGACAAATTAAAGGTTACGGCCGCTGCTGAATATGTTAAGTCGGGTTCTGACAACCGCGGGTTCGCGAGTTCAAGTAATTTTGTCTGGCATCATCGTCACTCCAATTTTAATCAGCTAAAAAATTACCGCGAATACGAGAGCGTGCATATTCAGCCTGCAGGCGATAA
Organism: Bacteroidota bacterium; assembly: GCA_023412765.1. GTDB lineage: Bacteria > Bacteroidota > Bacteroidia > Cytophagales > Cyclobacteriaceae > Chryseolinea. Next base: position 3,929 of record JAEZBX010000093.1, on the reverse strand, counting down.
TGAACCCCCCAACTGGCAACATACATTTTTCTCCAATCCGTATTTTGAACAAGAAGTACTGGTCCAGCCGAACGAGAAAGACCGGTTCCTGGGAAATATCGCGATTCACTACCAATTAACGGATTGGCTAAGCGTTCTAGCGCGATCTGGTACCGATGTTTGGTCTGATACTCGAATCATTGTCGATCGTTTTGCCCGAACCAAAGGCGGCTCATTCAGAGCGGGTAGATACAGCGAAGAGGTTCTTCGGAACCAGGAAACAAATTCCGATTTTATTATAAAAGCTGACAAGCAATTCAAAGACTTCTCACTGGTTGCTCAGGTTGGAGGAATCAACAGGAAAAACTATTTCAAGAGCAACTATGCGCGGGTAAATGAATTGACCATCGACCGGGTGTATAATCTCGGGAACAATGCCAGCCCAAATCTTAATGAGAGTGCCATTGCTGAATCAGAAATGAACAGTTTGTTTGGTTCGGTCACCATAGGGTACAAGAATATTCTATTCCTGGATCTTACCGGAAGAAATGACTGGTCCAGTACACTACCCAAACAAAACAATTCATTCTTCTATCCTTCAGCAGCGCTTAGTGTAGTAGTGTCGGACATGATACCATCAGTGTTCAACAGTGCGCTATCGTTTATGAAACTTCGCGCGAGCTGGGCACAAGTGGGCAGCGATGGTGCACCCTATCAGCTTCAACAGGTTTATACGCCAAAGGGATTGTGGAATGGAAGTGTTCCAAAATTCTCGGAAAGCTCTCAGATCGCCAATTCGCAATTGAAACCGGAGATTACGACTGGTATAGAAGTTGGAGCTGACATTCGCTTTTTCAATGGACGACTTGGTTTGGATGTGACATATTACGAACAATCTACCAAGGACCAGATTCTTGCTGTTGACATTTCTCGAAGCGCTGGATATACCGGAAGAATTCTCAATGCAGGTGAAATCACCAACAAAGGTGTTGAGATCTCACTGGGTGGAACAATAATAAAATTTGCCAACGGTCTTACCTGGGATGCGAGTGTAAACTTCGCGCGAAACAAGAATGAAGTGGTAGAGCTTGCTCCCGGACTCAATTCGCTCATCTTGTGGACCCAGCGCGGTGCGTCGCTGGAGGCGCGTGTAGGCCAGTCGTATGGAAACTTATACGGTAACAAATTCGCCAGAACGGATGATGGACAGCTAATCTTCAGGAACGGATATCCCTACAATCTGCCTGGCCAACATGTCATCGGTAACATCACACCTGATTGGACGGGCGGAATCCTGAATTCTATAAGCTTCAAAGGTCTTACAATCTCGGGTTTGATCGATATCAAGAAGGGCGGAGATATCTACGATATGGGAAGCAGCCTCGGCAGACAAAACGGTATTCTGGAAGAAAGTCTTGATGGTAGGGAAGAAGGCGTGATTGGGCTTGGCGTGAAGAACATCGGTTCTGCTGAGTCGCCTAACTATGTACCCAACGATGTGGTTGCCTCAACCCGGACATTCATGACATATTATAGCGGACGGCAATATCATGAGGCGGCTGTCATGGATGGAAGCTATGTCAAGTTCCGCGAAGCCAGTATCACGTACAGGCTACCCGGCAGATGGTTCGAGAGAAACTTTTTTCAATCTGTCAGCATATCAGTCATCGGTCGAAACCTTGCCATCTTTCACAAGAACGCTCGCCATATCGATCCGGAGATCAGCAGTGCTGACCTGGGATTTAACAGTGGTCAACTACCGAGCACAAGAAGTATCGGATTCAGTGTTAATGTGAAATTCTAAACGACAACATTATGAAATTGATCATAAGAACTTACTCAATCGCCACAATTCTTGTTCTGATAGTCGGCTCGTGTACGAACGATTTTGAGGAGATGAACAAGAATCCCAATAAGCCGTTGGAGGTGAGTCCTCAATACCTGTTACCCCAGGCGTTGCAGGTATCGATTGACAATTATTGGGGAAATAAGGCAAGAAACGAACGCATCAACTTTGATCATGCGATGTCGTGGGCCGGATATCTGACAAGGAATATCTATGAGAATGAAGGCGACAATTACAACGTTCAACCTTCTGTTAACATCAAAAATTGGGAAGTCTTTTATGCTGAAGGACTAATAAACTATCAAAAGATTATAGACAATTCCAATGCTGAGTCGAAGGTCCCTAATGTAAACTACGAGGGGATTGCCAGAGGAATGCGCGCATGGTCTTTCTCTTTGATCACCGACATCTGGGGAGCTGTGCCATACACTTCGGCGTTGTCAGGAACAAGTGAGGAGCCAATCTTTTCACCTGACTATGATTCGCAGGAAACAATTTATGCTGGTCTGATTGAAGAATTAAAGATTGCAAATGAACTTCTAAATCCAGCTGGCCCATCAGTGAAGGGTGATATCATGTTCAATGGCAACATCCTCCTATGGAAGAAATTCTTCAATTCCCTTCGCTTTAAGTTATTGAACCGTCAGGCGCATCTTGTAACCTCTTCGGGTGCAGAAATGCAAGCGATGATTGACGACCCTTCTACGTTTCCGATGATTAGTAGCAAGGCAGATATCGCACAACTTAAGTATGGCGCTGTCCCGACAAATAATCCATGGCACGATATATTGATTCAGCAGGGACGAACCGATTGGAACATAAGCAGCACTTTCGTTGATAAACTCAAAAGCCTGAATGACCCTCGTCTTGAGGTGTATGCTGCACCGGGCAATCTCGCTTCGGGTGTCATCTCTGGTCACCCCAACGGTCTGCCTGGTGAAATTGCCACACAGTTTCTTGGTTATAGTGCTGTTATCAATCCCCAAATCTTTGCCCAGGCCACATCTCCAGCGGTATTAATGAGTTATGCGGAGCTATTGTTCATCAAGGCTGAGGCAGCTTTTGATGGAGATATTTCAGGAGATGCTGTTGCATTATTCGATGAAGGTATTGCTGCTGCGTTTGACCAATATGGTTTAAGCGTTCCGGCAGGTTACATAGAGCAATTGGGTCCTGTTTCTAAAGAAAATATTATCACACAAAAGTGGATTGCACTATTCGGAGAAGGCATCGAAGCATGGACAGAGCTTAGACGAACAGGCTACCCAATAATGCCTGAGCCTGACCCCCAGGCACAATTTCAAAATGATGGTGTATTGCCAACGCGGTTGATGTACCCTTCAACGGAATACTCACTCAATGCGGCGAAGGTTGCCCAGTCGGTGGACCTGAATGGCGGTCCAGATGACATGAAAACAAAACTATGGTGGATTGAAAACTAAAAATGACTTTATCATGAAAGACAAAATGATATCAATCAGAGCCAATTGCTTAATGGCAATGCTAATGGTGATGATAATAATAACGCTTACCAGCTGCGAGGACGAATCCGATATGGCGGTAAACAAAGTTGCATCTCCAGTACTGCTTGAACTCGAGGACAGCCCCGGCGAATTGACCGCGTTTTTCTATGAACTTGACAAGAGCGGTATACTTGATCACACTATCGGAATTGATTCGATTCCTTTGGTCAATCTCCAGGTTGAAGTTTTTGCTCCCTCCGGCTCGGTAGGTGTTTTCACTACCGATGTTAACGGAAGTTTTCAAGTGATGTATACCGAAGTAAAGCCCAATGAATTTGCTGGTGAATACAAAGGAATAGCCTTCAGATTTTTGAAGTAAAAATAGCTGTGCAGCGCAAAGAAATTGCAACAAATGGTCTTTTCGCTTCTACCTAACCCGAGAGCGGAAGATCATTTTGTTGCACTTGTTGATGCGAAAAAAAATCAAAAAAATATTTGCTCCACCCTTAAACATTTATGAACATGACAAAAAACACACTCAACAGACGTCAATGGATTAAGAATGGCGTTCTCGCTACTGGATCGCTTGCTCTCATTTCGGGTAGCCTTGGGGATGCGTTTGGCAAACCCACCACAACCTT
>JAEZBX010000073.1 GCA_023412765.1 Bacteroidota bacterium | reverse complement strand
GTTGTGGGAACAAGAACTGCCACTTGCTTGCCTTCGCTTGCTGCTTTGAATGCGGCTCTGATCGCTACTTCCGTTTTGCCGAATCCCACATCGCCGCACACTAACCGATCCATCGGGTGAGGTTGCTCCATATCCTTCTTTACATCTTCGGTAGCGCGAGCCTGATCAGGTGTATCCTCATACATGAAAGATGATTCCAATTCCGCTTGTAAGAAATTATCGGGTGCATATGCAAATCCTGGAGCAGACTTTCTTTTAGCGTATAGCTCGATCAACTCTTTGGCTATGTCTTTTACACGCTTCTTTGCTTTTGCTTTTTTGTTCTCCCATTCCTGGGAGCCAAGTTTGCTGATGGCCGGAGTGGCACCTTCCTTTCCAGAATACTTTGAAATTTTGTGAAGAGAATGGATGCTCACATACAATAAGTCATCATCCTTATATACAAGACGAATAGCCTCTTGTTGATGTCCATTTGTTTCTTTCCTTTCAAGGCCAGCAAATTTGGCAATTCCGAAATCAATGTGTGTCACAAAATCTCCAGGCTGAAGCGTCTGAAGATCGCGCAACGTTAGTGCTTTAGATTTTGAAAATTTTTCCTTTGCGCGGTATCGATGAAACCGTTCAAAGATCTGGTGATCGGTATAGCAAACTATTTCAAGGAGACTATCAACATATCCCTGGCGCAGGGCGAAGTCCAGCGGTTCGAAATCAAGGTGAGGATTGATCTCTTCAAAAATACCTTTCAGCCTTTCGGTTTGACGCGGAACATCTGCTGTTATGAAATTTTTGAACCCTTGATTTTGATGTTCGAAAAGATCTTTTACCAACAACTCAAAATTCTTGTTGAACGATGGCTGAGAGGCAGATTTAAATTCAAAAGTTTTAGACGGCGAAAGAAGAAAACGATTGCCAAATTCAATCCTTGTAAATTTTTCACAAAGCCGAAGGAATGTTTCGCTATCATCCATCAGTTGTTCCGGAGGAGATATTATCTGTGTTGCTCCTGGGCGAACTATTTGCTCAAATGATTCCTTTACTTTTTCAAAACTTTTTTGAACAACGTCGTGGGTAAGTTGATAGTCTTTGAACCAAAGCTTCGTCTGTGGCGGAATAAATTCAAAGAATGATTGACGCTCATCGTGCATCAGCTTAGACTGGATATTGGGGATGATGTTCACTGACTCCAGCGGCTCAATTGACAACTGGGTGCCGGGATCGAATGTGCGTATGCTGTCTACTTCGTCGCCAAACAGTTCAATTCGATAGGGATGTTCATAAGCAAAAGAGAAGATGTCGATAATTCCACCCCGCACTGCAAATTGTCCCGCTTCGTATACAAAATCAGTTTTTTCAAAATCATAAGTGTGCAGAAATTCTTCCAGAAAATTAAGATCGAGTTTCTCTTTCAGTTTAACGGAAAATGTGTTCTGCGCAAGGGACCTCTTGTTGATGACCTTCTCTGCCAGCGCTTCAGGATAGGTCACAATGATTTCTGGGGATTTCTTGTTCGATAGGCAGTTTAGAACTTCCGTTCGCATCAGCACATTTGCATTCTCTATTTCATCGAATTCGTATGGTCGTTTGTAAGAAAGAGGAAAAAGCAGGACTTCTTTTCCCAGCAGATTTTGCAAATCGTTTTGAAAGTACCCCGCTTCATCTCTATCGTGAAGTACTACAAGGAAATCCTGCGGATGGATCTTAAAAATGGCGGCAAGTACTACAGCATCAAGGCTCCCTGATAATCCCTTTAACTGTATATTCTTCTTCTCGGGCGCATTTATCTCTGCAGCTACGGTTTTGATGTAACCATCTGCTCTATAACTGCTCAAAAAATCGCTCACCCTCACGAATGCTGAGTTATTGAAAGGGTGCAAAGATAATATTAAGCACTACCTCCTCCAACGACACACATGATCTATTAATTTTGGTGGTGGAACATTTCCAATTATTCTTTCTTGCTGCTGGAATAGTATCATTTTTATTGCTGGTGGCTGGGCTTTTCAAGCCATACGCGCTCTTGTGGTGGAAAGAGAGCCAAAACCGGCGAATGGTGATTAAGCTTTATGGAAGTATTTCGATCGTTTGTTTTCTCATTTTTACATTGATAAAATACCTATGAAAAATCTGGCTCTGTTGATCCCTATATGTTTTTTACATTTTATCAGTTGTACCACACCGAAATCCGAGAAGCAAGAAAGTAACGCTCCCGTTGCACCACCGACGAACGATTTACCCCAAATGACATTGACAACGTCAGATAAATCGACAGTCAACGTCCGAAATCTGACTGGGAAAGTTATGCTCATTCTTTTTCAACCAGACTGTGATCATTGTCAACGGGAAGCGCAGGAGATCAGGCAGCATCTGGATAAGTTCAGTCAATATGCGCTCTATTTCATTTCGGCAGATCAAATGTCAGCTATTGAACAGTTCGGTAAGACGTATGATTTGCTAGGCCATACAAATGTCAAATTTGCTGCTACGACGGTCGAAAGTGTGCTTGGCAATTTTGGACCAATTTCAGCGCCGTCGGTGTACATATACGTAGATCAAAAGCTGGTGAAGAAATTCAATGGTGAGGTTGGGATTGATTTGATATTGCAAGCCCTTTAGTCCTGCTGTCATATTTTGAGGGTTCTGAACGAAGGAACAAAGGAATAAGGTGAGGTATAAGGTATAGGGTATAGGGGCGCGCACTTTGCGACCCCATCCTTATTCCTTATTCCCTATTCCCTTTTTTCTAACTTTTTGAGAGCTACCGGCTATCGGACTCTTTTAGCAATGAGCAAAAACTTTTTCTTTATGCCGGTACACGCTATCAAATATTTTTCACCGCCATCTTTCAACCTATACTTTTTTCGGATAGCGTCTACAGTCAGTGGATAGTTTCGCGTGAAGATGTTAACCTTTTCACCTTCAAACAGTTCAGTTAGTTTTTCATTGGGTCTTGCAATAGTTTCAATTTGAAAAACACGTCCTGGGAAATCGTTTTTTAAAGTTTGGGACGTGTACAAGTGAGTATTGGGATGAAGTTTATGCAAATTAAAGGCTGCTCCCAATTTCTTGAAGGCCCCACTCTTTAACAAAGAAGCATTAGGCTCGTAGATAAACTCTAACGGATCACTGTATTGATTTTCTGCGGTACGCTCGTCGGATAATCGAAATGAAAAGTTTTCGTCCATGCCGTTGACATTGATCGCAGTGATTGTAGGCTCCGACTTGAAATTGCGTTCGGAGAAGAAGAGCACTTCCTTGCAGTCGTTGCTTACGGAAGTGATGTAAACATGTTTGACGAACTCTAACTCATTCAATCCAACCTGAATATCTAATAATGGAGAAGTTTTGATAAGAAGGTTAGCACTCAACTCTAATAGAGCTGGCTGAAGCGCCACCACATTGGGGAGCGACTCGCTTAATGAATAAACTTTCTTGTCACCTATAATTCTCCTTGACGGATCTAGAAATATTACATCGGCTGATTTTAGCGGAGAGCTTTTTAGAAAACTTTCGGCGGACATGTTGTAGTAAGAAATGTTATGACTATCGAGCTCCCGATGATTATGTCGTGTTATTTGCAGCAACTCGCCATTGGGCTCAACAACATGAACATGTTTAAATGCCTTACTAAAAAAATAGCTATCAACGCCAAAGCCACCGGTAAGGTCGAGCAAAGTTTTACCGCGGAGGTCGCCCATGTGACTCTCCAACAAATCAACCTTTACCAACGCTGATTTTTCAGAAGAAGATTGCTCAAGGTTAACTGCGGGCGGATAGATTATATTTTTATTTGAGTGCCACGTTGGCAATCTTTCTTCAGCCTTTCTTCGTCCCGTCAATTGATCGACGATAATCGATGCCGGTAGTCCGGAAATTGTTCGGTACTTTAAAAGAAGTTGCTGCGGATCACTTAAATAATGATCCGTCAAAAACGATTGAACGTCATTTGAAAGTAATTTGCTGATCAAGCTGATGTATTTTTGACCTTCGAATAATAAAGTAGTAAACTTTGGTATGGTAGTCCTTCCAAACCTGTAACAAATATTAGAACGTTCATACTGGTTTCAAATGCAATATGATTTAATCGTTGTAGGTGGTGGTGCGGCAGGCTTCTTTGGAGCAATCCAGGCTGCTGAGATGAAGCCAGGAATGAAGATCCTCATTTTAGAAAAGACTAACAAAGTGCTTTCGAAAGTAAGGGTCTCGGGTGGCGGCCGTTGCAATGTTACCCATCACGAATACAATCCGTTTTCGCTTGCAAGGCATTATCCAAGAGGTGAGAAAGCCCTGAAGAATCTTTTTAAATTCTATCACGCGGAGCATGTTGTAAACTGGTTCAAGTCAAAAGATGTGCTGTTGAAAACCGAAGACGACGGCAGAATGTTTCCAGTCACTGACTCATCTGAAACCATAATTGAATGCTTTTTAAAAGAAGCCCGGCGCCACAACATTAAAATTGAAACAGGTTGGCATGTAAAGAGCATAGCCATAGCGTTAGATGGATTTCATATTTTGTCCACGAATGACGGAAGCCTCAGTGCAAGCAAAGTTTTGATTGCGTCCGGCGGGAATCCACACTTGCAATCTTATGCGTGGATTGAAAATCTACAGCACTCAATCGCGGCTCCAATACCATCGTTGTTTACTTTCAACGATTCACGAAAGAATTTTGTAGACCTTATGGGTGTTGCTGTTCCTTCCGGTGAAGTAAGGATAGAGGGAACAAAATTTTCGCAAAAGGGTCCGATACTCATTACACACTGGGGATTAAGCGGTCCTGCAGTGATCAAACTTTCGGCGTGGGCGGCCGAGTATCTCCATTCGGTAAACTATACTTTCACGGCGTTGGTGAATTGGGTTGATCGACCTGAGGATGATGTCAGGACAAGTATATTGAATTGGAAATCTGAAAGGTTGCGTCAGAAAGTTGTAACAGATTCATTCTTCGGATTACCGCAGCGACTTAGCCGTAAGCTTATTGAGCAAGCTGAAATAGATGAGTCCAAAACGTGGGCGGAGGCCTCGAATAAGAACATCAACAAACTTGTGGAGATGCTGATTCGTACGCCTTTTCACATAAAAGGGAAAACAACCTTTAAAGAAGAGTTTGTTACATGCGGCGGAGTTAACCTGACCGATGTTGATCTTGAAACCATGGAAAGCAAAAAGGTAAAACATATTTACTTCGCTGGCGAAGTATTAAATATTGATGGTGAAACCGGAGGCTTTAACTTTCAAAGCGCGTGGACTACCGCCTACATTGCCGCGAAGGCAATTGTCTCGCAATAGAAACTCATCGGATAATCTAAGCTCCGCCGTTTTTGAAAGTCATTGCGTAGGTTTGTTGGTGAAGAACACCAACAAAGGCGGCGTTTGTACTGCCTCAATGAGGGAATCCAAATCAGTTTAGAAAGCGGGCGCAAGTTGTGATCCGTTTTCAGTGACAGTTAAAGTCATCAATGCACCGTGCACCCAAGCCAGGTTTGGATTTTCATGACCAATAGGAAAATTAAATGATATCGGATATCCGAAACGAGAGACCTTTTCCAGAATTACCTCCTTCACAGATTGGCCGAACGGTAATTCCGGTTCTTTAATATCGGTCATGTGGCCGATAACTAAACCTGCAAGGCCATCCATCTTACCACTGCGAATGAGATGCATAAGCATACGGTCAATCTTGTAGGTATACTCATCGACCTCTTCCAGTACAAGAATTT
>JAEZBX010000340.1 GCA_023412765.1 Bacteroidota bacterium | reverse complement strand
AAGGAAGTGGTGAACGTCGTACTGGACCCTAACCGCGAATTGACGGATATCAACACACAGGATAACGTATTCCCTAGACCAACTGGTACACCTTCAAGATTTGATAGTTTTAAAAAGAGCGCAAATTAGTCGAGCTCTGGTTGTTAATACCTGAACCCTATGAAACTATCCACCTTTTTCTTGATTCTTTTGCTGGCGGCAGGGAATACATTTGCCCAAGGGCAATGGAAAGGAAAATTTGAGCAGCTTGGCGAACTTCTCACAACACCTAATTCGTATAGAACAGCCTCAGGCGCTCCGGGCGCTGACTACTGGCAACAACGGGCTGACTATGTGATCGACGTAGAACTAAGCGATCAAACTCAAGTCCTCAATGGTCGTGAAACGATCACATATTATAACAATGCGCCTGAATCCCTGAAGTTCTTATGGCTCCAACTCGACCAAAATTTGTTTGCAGATGGCAGCCTTACAAATCAAACGAACACAGGTTCCGTTAAAGACTCCATTCCTGCAGCATTTTTTCACAGTGCGGCTGGAGTGTATGTTTCTGACTACAAGGGTGGATATACAATCAAATCTGTAAAGGATGGTTCGGGCAAGAATCTGCCCTATATCATCAATCAAACAATGATGCGCGTAGATCTTCCAGCTCCATTGAAGAAGGGTGAAAAATTTTCTTTTTCGATTGAATGGTCTTATGCAGAATCGAACCGACAGATCTTCGATGGTCGCGGTGGCTATGAATTTTTCCCTGAAGATGGAAACTACGTTTACACTTGTGCGCAGTGGTTTCCGAGAATGTGTGTCTTCGACGACTACGAAGGATGGCAGAATAAGCAATTTTTGGGACAAGGTGAATTTGCGCTCACTTTCGGTAATTATCGTGTAAAAATCACGGTCCCTGCTGATCACATCGTAGGGGCTACTGGAACAATCCAAAATCCAAAAGAGGTTTTATCGAAAGATCAGCTCGATCGGTTTGAAAAGGCAAAAAAGTCTTACGATGCGCCTGTATTGATTGTAAATCAAAAGGAGGCTACTCAAAAGGAAAAATCTAAATCATCCAGGAAGGCAACCTGGGAGTTCTACGCGGAAAATGTGAGAGATTTTGCTTTCGCTACTTCAAGAAAATTTATTTGGGACGCCCAAGCTGTGAAGCTTGGTGAGACGACTGTGCTCGCGCAATCCCTCTATCCCAAAGAAGCTAATCCCCTTTGGGAAAGGGAATCAACAAAAGCTGTAAAGAACGCACTTGAAATTTATTCTGAGCGAACATTTGATTATCCCTATCCGGTGGCCTACTCAGTTCATACGGCTCACCAGGGCATGGAATATCCTATGATCTGTTTCAATGGAGAACGACCCAAAAAAGATGGTACATACTCTAAGGCTACACTTACGGGTCTGGTCCAGGTTGTGATACATGAGATCGGTCATAATTTCTTTCCGATGATTGTAAATTCCGACGAACGTCAGTGGTCGTGGATGGATGAAGGCATCAATACGTTTCTCGAAAAAGAAACTACTCGTTTGAGATATCCGGAACTCTTCGGTACCCATGGTACTCCAAAAGGAATAGTCCCATACATGCGAGGTGAAAAGAGTCAGATGCGACCGATTATGACTTCGTCCGATAACGTGCGGCCTTCAGAGTTTGGATCGAATGCATACACAAAACCTTCTGCGGCCCTGACGATTCTCAGGGAGACAGTGATGGGGCCCGAGTTATTTGATCAAGCCCTCAAGGAGTATGCGCAGCGTTGGGCCTTTAAACACCCTGGGCCAGCGGATTTCTTCAGGACAATGGAAGACGCATCGGCGGTTGACCTCGACTGGTTTTGGCGCGGATGGTTTTTTACAACGGATCATGTAGACGTTGATCTGCAAAATGTAAAATGGTTCAGACTCAAATCCACAACGGCTGATCCTGAAAGGAAAAATCCAAGAGTTAAGCGTGGCGATTTGGAGGCTGAGAGCGGTGGAAATGCCAACGGCAACGACTTTAGCGAGGGGCCGCAAGAATTTACCGTGCTCAATACTCCCCAAATTCTGCAGGGAGAGTTTAGAAGCCGCGTCGATGATAATGCGATTAGACAGAAGCTTGAAGGAAAAAATATCTATGAGCTTACCTTACGAAATGTGGGTGGCCTTGTGACACCGCTGATCATTGAATGGACATACAAGGATGGATCAAAGGAAATTGAACGTATTCCCGCTGAGATCTGGAGGACAAATGAAAACCAGGTAAGTAAAGTTTTTATCAAGGAAAAAGAAGTTGTGAATATCTTGTTGGATCCCAATTTTGAATTGGCTGACGTAGAAGTGAGAAACAACGTTTTTCCAAAAAGAACTATTCCTTCGAAGTTCGATCAATTCAGAAAGAATAACTGATTCAGGGGGCAAACATCGCACAAATTTTTTCGAGGTCAACATTCCCGCCGGAAAAGATGATTCCCACATTCTTTCCGCGGAATTTTTCCGGCGACTTTAGCACTACTGCGAGTGGAACTGCAGCAGAAGGCTCAATGATTACCTTAAGCCTGTCCCAAACCAGGCGCATTGCCGCAATAATTTCTTTGTCGGTTGCTGTGATAATTTCCTTGACTTCTCTCCGGATAATATCGAAAGTCTTTTCACCGAGAGTAGTAAGCAACCCGTCGGCAATAGAATTATTTTGTGTCGGCTCAATTTTTCCCGATTGCATAGATCGAAAAGCATCATCTGCCCCCGCTGGCTCGGCCCCAACAACGTATGCGCCAGGCGAAAAGTACTTTACTGTTAAAGCGGTGCCGCTTAGAAGTCCACCGCCGCCGACCGGAGCCACAATAACATCCAAATCTGAAACCTGCTCCAACAATTCTTTTGTGACAGTTGCCTGTCCGGCGATAACGTCGTAGTTATTAAACGGATGGATTTCAGTGGCGCCATATTTATTAATAATGTCTTTAACCGTTTCCTCACGGGATTTCAGATTGGGTTCGCAGAGAAAAATTTCACCTCCAAGTTCCTCAACGCCTTTTCGTTTAATGGCGGAGGAATTGTTAGGCATTACGATATAGGCTTTTGTCCCTAATATTTTCGCTGCCCGCGCCACTGCTTGCGCGTGATTTCCCGATGAGTGTGCAGCAAGACCCTTTTTCCTTGCCTCCGGCGATAGTAACAGCGCAGCATTAATGGCACCTCTCGCTTTGAAGGCTCCTATCAGCTGGAGGTTTTCACATTTAAAATAAAGCTTGCACCCCGCCAGGTCATCAAGTGCCGAAGATCTCAACACCGGTGTTTGTATGACGTGTTCGGCAATTCGGTGATGTGCCGCTTCTATTATTTGTTTATCGGGAATCATGATGTAATTATTAGGTTTGACACGAAGACACAAAGGCACTAAGGATACCAATGCTGCTTGTCGTTTGAATTTTATGGATGATTCTTGCGACTGGAAATATAACGGAACTAAACCTATTAGAGTTGAGGGATTGAGCTAAATGTCTGGGGATTAGGATCTATACCAACAACGTCTCGGAAAATGGTAAGTCAGGAAGCTATTACTTTTGCGCCCTGGCGTCTATGCGGTTCCAATCGAATTACCTTGATGCCATCTTGTTATTCCGATACAGTTCCTTTCCCTTTTCATTCCATTCGGCTTTAACGTACGGCTTCACGTTCTCATCGAAGGGTTCTTTGGAGTAGGTAACAATTTTTTTTCTTCGCCCATTGGGATAAAATTCTGTCCAATCTCCCACCTTTTCATCCCATTGATATTCTCCCTGGACAGCAATTTTTCCGTTTTCGTGGAAAAAGTAATAGTAGCCCTCCTTCTCACCATATTCGATAGGAGTCATCTCCTTCATCCTTTTCCTCTCCATTGGATCATAATAGGTAACGAGAGATTCCTTGGGCCAGCCGCGGTAGTAACGATCCTTGTCGACGAGTGTACTGTCGCGATTATATTTCATCCAACGTCCATGTCGCGTACCTTTATAGAAGATACCCGTCTCAAGGACGACGTCGCCCTGCCTTTTTTCGTAGGGGCCATGAAGCAGTACGCCTTTCGCAGGATCGAATGTCGTTGTTTTACGAATTTCGCGACGTGTGAAGTCATACCAATAAATATCGCGCACAAAGGTTTCGGGTTTTTCCGACTTTTTCAGGTAATAGAATAGCTCATACGTGATTCGGTTGCCATCGCCTTTTCGAGTAAATCCCTTTTTTGTTTTGATGCCGTAGTAAACTTTTTTCTTGACCTTTTTTTTCTTCTTTTCACTTACAGGGTCTTCTTCTTTCTTAAAGTCAAGATTAGCGGGGGTATCGATGGTAAAACGTTGCTCTTCCGGCTCACCTTCCTGGGCAAAGAGCGGTGACGCAAATCCGGCGGAAAACAATAGGAGAAGTATTTTTAAACGCATAGTTGTGAACCAGGAACGAAGTTACCCAAAAAAAATTGTTCAGGGAAGGTGACCTAAGTGCTACGGATGTAATGTTTTATCAAAACGAATAAGGAATAAAGAGTAGGGAATATGGCCACCTTATTTCCTATTCCCTATTCCTTCCTTTGAATTATACTATTGCCCGCGATCCGTAGGTCACTAAACGCCCGCCAGAGCCACGCTCCTCTTAATAAAGTTCGTCAGATCTGCTCCGGTCAACATATTCTGAGAGAGAAGTGCGAGGTCGTAAGCCTGTTTCGCAAGTGTAATCTTTAGATCCTCGGTTTCAGCTTTTAGAATTTTTTGAACTATGGCATGATTACCATTGATAGCAACATTGTAGGAATCGGGCATAGTACCCATGAAACCATATCCGCCACCCCCTAGCTTAGCCATGTCTTTCATTCTACGCATGAATTCACTCATCGTTATAACAACAGGTAATTCATCCGGTGACATAGCTTCCACTGCCAGTGTCATGTTTTTATTGTTGATTGCTTTTTCGAACAACGTTTTAACTTGTTCCTGCTCCTCATTGCTTAGAACGCTTTCAGATTTTTGATCTTTTTCAATCAGTTTATCCGGCGTTTCACTATCAACGCGTTTGATTTGAGTCTTCTCAAATTTCTGTTCCAAAGTGTTTATAAAGTGGCTATCGAGCACACCATCAAAAAGTAGTACGTCGTAGCCTTTTGCTTTTGCAGCCTGTACAAAGCTGTCTTGCTTTCCTGCATTCGAAGCGTATAGGTATACCGTGCTGTCGTTCTTGTCAGTCTGATTGACCTTTACCTTTTCGCGGTACTCTTCAAACGTGAAATACTTCCCATCGACGTTCTTCAGCAGCGAAAACTCTTTTGCTTTGTCATAAAACTTTTCGTCGCTGATGATACCATACTTTACAAAGATGTTGATGTCATCCCATTTCTTTTCAAAATCGCTTCTGTCCTTCTTGAATAATTCTGAGAGCTTGTCAGCAACTTTCTTTGTGATGTGCTGACTGATCTTCTTAACATTTGCATCGCTCTGCAAGTAACTACGTGAAACGTTTAGTGGAATGTCAGGTGAATCCAACACACCATGTAGCATCATTAAGAAATCAGGAACAACATCTTTTACTTCGTCGGTGATAAACACCTGGCGCGAATAGAGCTGAATTTTATTCTTCTGGATTTCAAAGTCATTTTTCACTTTGGGAAAGTAGAGAATACCCGTCAGGTTGAACGGATAGTCTACGTTGAGATGGATCCAGAAGAGTGGATCCTCAGAAAATGGATATAGCTCTTTGTAAAAACCGAGGTAATCTTCATCCTTTAATTCCTTAGGAGATTTTGTCCAAAGAGGCGATGGATTATTGATTATCCTGTCTTTGGTGACGGTCTTGTATTTGGGTTTGCCATCCTTGTCAACACCATCTTCAACGCTTTCTTCCTTGGTGCCAAACTTTACTTCTACGGGCAAAAATTTACAATACTTTTCAAGAATTCCCTTGAGTCTATATTCGTCCAAAAATTCTTCCGAATCTTTGTTAATATGTAAGATAACCTCAGTGCCGCGTTCTTTCTTCTTAGCTTCTGTAAGTTCGAATTCGGTGGACCCGTCGCAAACCCACCGCGCAGCATCATTTTCCTCCACCGTATAGGACCTTGAAATCAATTCGACTTTATCAGCCACCATAAAGGCTGAATAAAATCCGAGGCCAAATCGACCTATGATATCTTTTGCATCTCCTTTGTCTTTGAATTTTTCCACAAACTCCGTAGCTCCGGAAAAAGCGATCTGGTTGATGTACTTCTTTATCTCTTCACCAGTCATCCCAATACCTTTGTCCAGAACCGAGATGGTTTTTTTCTTCTTGTCGAATTTTACCTCAATAGTCAGGTCACCCAATTCACCTGCGAAAACTCCCATGGATGCAAGTTTTTTAAGCTTTTGTGTTGCATCCACAGCATTGCTTACAAGTTCGCGAAGGAAGATCTCATGGTCTGAATAGAGGAATTTCTTGATTATTGGAAAGATGTTCTCGGTGTGAATAGAAATGCTACCCTTCTCTTTTACGGCTGCCATATTGTATCTTTTTTCAGGTTAAAGGTTAAAACTACAGGCTGATAACAGAAAAGCCTGCGCAGTGGCAGGGCTTTCAAAAGTTATTCCAGAAGGGAACGGTGTCAGGATGGCAGACTATCTATCACATGTCAGCTTAATTCTGCATTGCCTGGACGGCTGGCCGTTTGAAAACATATCGGGTAATGAAAATACCACTGCCATCTTTTTCGCCAGCGTCACTTTCCACGCCGCTGGTCACGAAAACCAACTCCCACCCTTCATGGGCCATTTCTGTCAATTTTGAAGAAACTACGGCATCATTTGAGGAGACGTTCTGAAAATTTATACCTGAAATGCTGAAGAAGTTGAGCAACTTAGTCTCTTCGAAATTTTCAATTTTCACATCTTCCCGCTTAATATCCCCTTGATCAGATTTTTTTCCGTTGGTTCTTTCGGTTGTCAACGGTTTGTAGTCTTCGGAGTTTTTGTGGTCAATCATACGCGAACGTCCTATACCCATAGGTACAATCGACTCAACCGTTGTAACTATCCGGTATTCCTGGGCAACAACGTTTGAGGTTATGGCAATTGCTAATAAACTGCCAATCAATAAAATTTTCATTTGTGTTAGAGATTTATGACTGCTTATACTCCAACGGTGAAAATTTGTTGCATGAAAAAATTTGTTTACGAATATGTGAAACCAGGGACGACGGAGTTCCGTAAGGGCGAACGTGTGGCACTTACAAAGCTACCGTAGCCGTTCCGAATCGCGAACGAGCTTTTCGTCCTTTCTGATGAATCGATTAGCAAGCAGGTTTGCAAGAACAGCAATGCCGGGCAGCCACAAGCCTAAGCCATAATCCCCACCCTGAAATGCTTTCATCAAGTCGCTGGCGAAATACACGGCGCATCCTATAGTACCAACGAGGAACAATGAATTGAGCGCGCCTAATTTCATTTGCAGCATGCGGTTTTTGAATTTTCCAATTTCTATAATTGCTACCGTTATAGATGCGATGGCAAACACTGCCGTGAGCGAATATGGAAAATATGTGGCGGATTGGTTTCCATTTTCTACGGTTGAATAATGCATGGCGTACAACATGTGTCTGTCACCGTCTGCTTCGGTTGTGACCCAGATAGGTAAGAAAATTGACGCCAGCAAACTTAAAATCGCGATGATCAGGAATACAGTTTGAATTCTTTGCCACATAAGAGCGTTGGTTAACTTGGCGCAAAGTAAGTAATTTTACGGATTACACTTCTCAGCTTGTTACCAGTCGGAGTCATTTTGGAGCGCCATTTATGAGGTACTTTTTTGAGATCGCATACAATGGGAAAAACTATGCCGGCTGGCAAAGCCAGGCAAATGCAATTGGCGTTCAGGCTGTAGTTGAGCAAGTGTTAAGTAAAATGTTCCGGGCACCGGTAAGTGTCGTGGGAAGCGGACGCACCGATGCTGGTGTACATTGCGAACAACAGTATTTCCATGCGGATATTGAAGAGATCTTTGAAGATCAGCAATTTATTCAACGTCTCAACTCCTTCCTTCCAAGGGATATTTCAATCCAATCTATCAGGAAAGTTAAGCCTGATGTAAGCGCCAGGCATCAGGCGATTGAAAGATGGTATCAATACAGGATCACGCGCAGGAAGGATCCATTCGCAGAAGGGCTGGCATGGCATTATTTTAAGGTCCTGGATGTGGACAGGATGAATAACGCTTCTGCCCAATTGATAGGTGAGCACGATTTTCAGTGTTTTAGCAAAGTTAAAACAGATGTAAATCACTTTATTTGTGACGTTAAGAAAGCCGAATGGAAAGTTGAAGGTGACCGGATGGAGTTCACCATAGCGGCAAATCGCTTTTTGAGGGGAATGGTAAGGTCAGTAGTAGGAACCTTATTGGATGTAGGAACGGGTAAGACTTCTATGAAAGAATTTAACAATATTATTCATAGTAAAGACCGTAGAAGAGCGGGTGCTAACGTGCCTCCATACGGTTTGTACCTCACCAAGGTAAAATATCCCCCCCATGTTTTTATCCGATAATGGTTGAGCAACGTATAATCAAGACATTAATATAACGATACCGCGTGGAGAAAGAGAAGGTTAGCAGTGGTAATATCATAGACTGGTCAGTGCTTTCGCGCTTGATGAAGTTTGTCATGCCTTACAAGGGTCGATTTGTCTCTGTGGTCGTTCTCACTATCGTTCTCGGTGTTCTCGCTCCAACCCGGCCCTTCCTGATCCAGTACACCTTAGACAAAGATGTCGCTGCAGGTGATTACCAGGGTATGGTTTGGATGATGATCATCCTCCTCGGATTGTTGCTGCTGCACTCCATTGCCCAGTACGCTCATACATACCTGTCGGGTTGGCTCGGTCAACAGGTTATACGTGATATTCGCAATAAGCTTTATCGTCACATTGTAAGCTTGAGATTGAGGTTCTTCGACAAAACACCTATCGGGCGCCTGGTAACGCGTACAATTTCCGATGTTGAGACTTTATCAGATGTGTTCAGCGAAGGACTGGCAGCGATGCTCGGAGATTTGCTTCAGATTATCTTTATCCTCGGTTTCATGTTTTATCAGGACTGGCGACTGGCGCTGCTAAGTTTGTCAACGCTACCCCTATTGCTCATCAGCACCTACATATTCAAAGAGAAAATAAAAGTTACGTTCAATGATGTACGCAATGCTGTTTCCAACTTGAATACTTTTGTCCAGGAGCATATTACGGGGATGAACATTGTCCAGATTTTTGGAAGTGAAAAACGGGAATTTGAAAAGTTTAATGAAATCAATGAGGAGCACAAGCGGGCCAACCTCAGATCGGTACTCTATTATTCAATCTACTTTCCGGTTGCTGAAATAATAGCTGCCGCTGGTATTGGTTTGCTGGTTTGGTATGGCGCAAAGGGCGTCATTAATTACGACGAAACGGGTATTACGATAGGTAAGCTGATTGCCTTCATCATGTATATCCAAATGTTTTTCCGGCCAATTAGAATGATTGCAGACCGGTATAACACGCTTCAAATGGGTATCGTCAGTTCGTCGCGTATCTTAAATCTTCTTGACGCAACGGATGATGTACAAAAGAATGGAACATACAAGCCGGAGAATGTTCAAGGTGAAGTGAAGTTCAGCCATGTTTGGTTCGCCTATAATGACTCCGAATATGTGTTGAAAAATATCAATCTTGATATCGAAGCTGGCGAGACCATAGCGCTGGTCGGAGCAACAGGAGCGGGAAAGTCATCGATCATCAATCTTCTCAACCGTTTTTACGAAATCAATCGCGGATCAATTCAGGTGGATGGCATCGACATTGCAGATTATGAATTGGGTACACTCAGGAAGAATATCGGTGTAGTACTGCAGGACGTTTTTCTGTTTTCAGATACAATCTTCAAAAACATCACACTAGGCAATCCCGAGCTTACTGAAGAAAAGGTATGGCAAGCCGCAGATCTTGTTGGAGCCAGAAAGTTTATTGAACGACTACCGGGCAAATTGCAGTACAATGTGATGGAAAGAGGCGCAACGCTATCGGTAGGGCAAAGGCAATTGATCTCCTTTATTCGCGCGATGGTTTATGATCCTAAAATACTTGTGCTGGATGAAGCAACATCATCGGTCGACAGCGAGACCGAAGAAATGATTCAGCAGGCCATTGGAAAAATGATGAGTGGACGTACCTCAATTGTTATCGCTCACAGGCTCTCAACTATTCAAAAAGCGAACAAAATCATAGTCTTGGATCATGGTGAAATTAAGGAGAGCGGAAAGCATGAAGAGCTCCTGTTAAAAGAGGGTCTATATTCGCAACTCCACAAAATGCAGTATAAGGAGTTTGTTTAAAGCCAGAATCGGCTAGTGGCGGTCCTTTCCTCTGCCTTTAGGGCCAAAAGCAGTATATTTACTGCAAATGCACTTTTCTAAAAAGGTTCTTTTATTCATTTTTTGCCTCTTCAGTGCTGAATATGTGATGGCGCAAAAAGCGCGCATTCACAACAGTGGAAAAAGCATGTATACCCGCGAACGGCACAACTATGCGGCTGGACGCGTTCGTGGCGCCAAAGCTAAAACAGTCTGCCCTATTTTCGAGAATAGCAAGTATCCCTACCATGGCATAGGTGTAAAACTTGGGGATCCCTTTGCGATTACATATAAGTATTACGCGACTAAAAAATTTGCCATCGTCGCCGACTTTGGAAAGGCCTCAAGCGGATTGTACAACCGATACTTCTCTGAAAAATTTTATGAGGAATTAGAGCGCAAAAAATTTACAAATGGGGAAGATTCACTGGAGTACTACACGCATAAGGTGAAGTCAGACTTGATCGGTGAAGTCAAGCTATTATACCATGTAAACGTAGAACCTATTTCTCCCGGACTTCAATTTTATCTCGGCGTTGGGTGGGAATGGAAGAGCACAAAAATCCAGTACGACTATACGTATCTCGAGGGAATGGGAGGGGAAAAGAAATTTGGGCGGATCGATCGATCGCGCCTAACGATGGGGCCACAGGCCGTAATGGGTATTGAATACGCTTACTTTAACATTCCGATCTCCGCGTTTATGGAGTTGGAATATTTCACCGACATTCAGGCAGATCCGGGGTGGAGCCGGTTCGAAGGCGGTGTAGGTCTACGCTACGTCTTCTGATTCGGAATCTTTGACCACGTTATCCAACTGACCCTGCTTCTCAAAAAGATCCTTGTATAGTCCATCCTGCATCAATAGGGACTCGTGTGTTCCGACCTCGGCGATAGCACCATCAATCAACACAATAATCTTATTGGCAAGTTTTGCCGAAGAAACGCGGTGTGAAATGATAATGGTAGTCCTACCCTCCATTATTCTTTTCATACTGTTAAGAATGTTGTTCTCGGTTTTTGTATCAACTGCCGACAATGCATCGTCAAGCATGAGAATTTTTGGTTCTCTGACGATGGCCCTGGCAATCGATACACGCTGCTTTTGTCCCCCAGAAAGGGTGATACCACGCTCGCCTACCCGCGTGTGGAAACCCTGAGGGAATCTCATAATATTGTCATAGACGTCTGCGTCGCGGGCAGCCTGCAGCACTTTTGATTCATCGGGATTCTTGATTCCGAATCCGATATTATTGAAGATGGTGTCGCTAAATAAGAATACATCCTGCGGAACATAGCCTATCTGGCTGCGCAGGGAGTGAAGATCGTAATGAGTAATTGGTATGTCATCGATCAGGATTTCTCCTTCTCTGACGTCGTATAATCTTGATATAAGGTTGGAGACAGTGCTCTTTCCTGATCCGGTAGTGCCGATAATCGCGAGCGATTCGCCAGGTTCAATAGTAAAAGAAATTCCGCGTAGTGCTTTTATACCCGTGTCAGGATAGACAAAACTGACGTTGCGGAATTCAACCTTTCCCTTGATGTCGCTAACCAGATTTTTTTCAGAGATGATTGTCGTCTCTGTTTTTAAGAATTCATTGATCCTTTTTTGTGAAACCTCAGCGCGTTGAACCAGGCTCGTTGTCCAACCTAGAGAGGTCACGGGCCAGGTCAATAAGTTGACGTAGATAATGAACTCTGCAATGTTGCCGAAGGTAAGGTTTCCATTTATCACCTCTGCGCTACCCGCATACACTGTTAGGATAGTGCTAAGTCCGATAAGTCCCATAATTAGGGGGAAAAAAAGTGACTGTACCTTGGTTAACCTCAACGATTGCCGACGATAACGTTCCGTCTCGATGTCGAATCTGCCGATCGATTCGCTTTCGCGATTGAAAGATTTCAGTACCCTGATCCCGCTGAAAGCTTCCTGAACAAACGTTGACAATTTTGACTGGCTTTCCTGTATCTGTTCCGCTCGTCGTTCAACTTTATTGTTGACCAGGAAAATGCTAAGCGACAAAAGTGGCAATGGACTCAGTGCATACCAAGTGAGTTTAGCGCTGATGTCGAACATAAAAGGTATTAACATCAGAAACAGGGTGGCCAGGGTGAGACCGTACATTATAGCTGGTCCGAGGTACATCCGCACCCGACCAACGTCTTCGGAAATCCGGTTCATAAGGTCGCCTGTGTTGTTCCTTCTGTAAAAGCTGATAGGCAATATCTGGTAGTGCTCAAAGATTTCGTTCTTCAGGTCAAACTCAATAAGCCTTGACATAACAATCAGCGTCTGCCTCATGAAATAGAGAAAAATTCCTCTTAGCAAGGCCATTAATAAGATTAAGCCTGCATACACCAGAATTCCAAATGCGAAAACTCCGAAGAAGTCTGCCTGTAAATCGGTACCGGAGAAACTCTGATATAATCTGATGTTGTCGACAACCAGGTCGATTGCAAGCCGCACGAGCGGTCCTGGAACTATTTGAAAGATATTGGAGATTATAACGAAGATCGTCCCCAGGATTAAATGCCACTTGTACTTTAGGAGATACTTATTGAGATATTTTAATTCTTTCATTCGAAACAGTAGCTGGGTAAACGAATTCTATTTTGATTGGTTCGATGAATAATTCGGCAAGGTATGGAATAGGTGGCGCATAGAAGAACATTTGCCAGCAAAAGGAATTCTGAACTTTGTCGCGTATTCGAAGACGCTCACTGTCCTTCCCGATCATTTTGTTGATTAATGATTTAGTGGTAAAATGGCGCCCAGGCTTTCCTGCCATTCGCATGACGACATCAGGACAACGGAAAACCGACCCTTTACGATTTGGTAGCACTGATAGAGACACATTACCTGCCTTCGATTGCATACTTCTCAGCACTTTCCGGAACCGAAGGAATATTGTTGGAAAAATGCGAACGCTACGTAAAGCAAACGTACAGAAACAGATGCAGGATCAACTCCGCGAATGGGGAAATGCTTTTGATTGTGCCAGTAACTTCAGCGCATGGGAAGCCGTTAATCAATGAGGTCCGTTTGGATTATACCCAGAAGTGGGTAAACAACCATTGGCGTACTGTACAATCCGCTTATGGCAAGGCTCCATTCTTTGACCACTACGCAGATGATCTGCACGACATACTTTTCAGCAAAGTTGGATTTCTTTACGAACTAAATTACATGCTCCTGTCAATGTGTCTCAAATGGTTAAAGTGGAGTATGCCAATTAGGGAAACGGAAATCTTCGCAGATCGCGCTGCTGATAATGTTTTGGACCTCCGATTTGCCTTAAATTCCAAAAATTCCGAACAATGTCATCAATTTTATTACCCCGTCATGTATAATCAAGTATTTGGCAATACGTTTGTAGAGAACTTAAGTCTTATCGATTTGGTATTTTGTGAAGGACCAGGCGCTTCCAGGATTGTTCAGGGCTCTGCAATTCAGAAAATGAACAAATAGAAAGTAGAGTGTGTTTTTTTATCGATATTTAATCTTCCAGATTGGATAGCAGCGAACACACAAAAAATTTTACATTTACATTTATCACATTATAGAACTTCTATGGAAGCAAAATTTTCCAATCGGGTCAAGGAGGTTATCTCACTCAGCAGGGAAGAAGCGTTACGCCTTGGACACGATTATATAGGCACTGAACACCTTGTCCTGGGTATGGTTCGGGAAGGCGAGGGCGTGGCAGTGGGCGTGCTAAAGAAATTAGGCGTTCCCCTGGACGAGCTTCGAAATGAAATCGAAAAGATTTCCAAAGGGACAGCGACACATCAAATCAAGAACCTTGCAAATATTCCATTAACTAAGGCTTCTGAGAAGGTTTTGAAAATTACTTATCTCGAGGCTAAGATATTTAAAGCTCAGCTCATCGGAACAGAACACCTGTTGTTATCGATTCTTCGCGACCAGGACAATCTGGGAACTCAAATCCTCAATAAGTTCGACGTTAACTACGAGACAGTAAAGGAAATGTTAGAGTACCAAAATGAGGGGCCGATGGCTTCGCAGGACACCGATGATCCGGATGACGATTCATCAAAAATATTCGGTAGTGCCGGCTCCGGAAACCCTGGCAAAGAAAAGAAGGGAGCGGAGAAATCGCGCACTCCGGTGTTAGACAACTTTGGACGCGATCTCACCCGTTTAGCCGAGGATAATCGATTGGATCCAATCGTCGGACGTGAGAAAGAAATTGAGCGCGTAGCACAGATCCTTTCAAGGAGAAAGAAAAATAATCCAATCCTTATCGGTGAACCTGGTGTGGGTAAGACAGCAATTGCTGAAGGCCTTGCACTGCGTATCATACAGAAAAAAGTTTCCCGCGTATTATTTGGTAAGCGCGTAGTGACTTTGGACCTGGCTTCGCTTGTAGCTGGTACAAAATACAGAGGCCAATTCGAAGAACGGATGAAAGCCGTAATGAACGAATTGGAAAAATCTCCTGACGTCATTTTGTTTATTGATGAACTTCATACCATTGTTGGTGCCGGTGGAGCATCTGGTTCACTTGACGCATCCAATATGTTCAAGCCTGCATTAGCACGTGGAGAGATTCAATGCATTGGAGCAACTACACTCGACGAATACAGGCAGTACATCGAAAAGGATGGTGCACTTGCCAGGAGGTTTCAAATGGTTTTGGTGGACTCAACCACTCCGGAAGAAACCGTTCAGATCCTTGAAAACATCAAGGAAAAATATGAAGATCATCACCATGTGATCTATACAAAAGAAGCAATTGAAGCTTGCGTTAAACTTTCGGATCGTTACATCAGCGACAGGTATCTTCCAGACAAAGCGATCGATGTTTTGGACGAAGCTGGCGCACGCGTTCACATAAATAACATTCACGTTCCTGAAGACATCGTGAAGTATGAAGAAGCGATCGAGGAGGTGAAAAAAGAAAAGAACCGGGTTGTGAAAAGCCAAAAATATGAGGAGGCTGCTCAACTTCGTGATCGTGAGAAAAAACTGATCGAGCAATTAGATATTGCTAAAGCTAAGTGGGAAGAAAAAACCCGCACTGAAAAATATACAGTGACCGAAGACAACGTTGCAGACGTGGTCGGTATGATGACTGGTATACCTACTAACAGAATTGCCCAGAAGGAAAGCAACAAGCTTCTCAATATGGCTGAAGAGCTTAACTCCAGGGTTATTGGTCAGGAAGAAGCGATTAAAAAGTTGACTAAGGCTATACAGCGGACAAGGGTTGGATTGAAAGATCCTAAGAAACCTATCGGTTCGTTTATTTTCCTTGGTCCTACCGGAGTTGGTAAAACAGAACTTGCAAAAGTGCTTGCTACCTATCTCTTCGACAAGGAGGATTCGCTCGTTAGAATTGATATGAGTGAATACATGGAGAAATTCTCTGTGTCACGTCTTGTGGGAGCTCCTCCGGGCTATGTTGGTTATGAAGAAGGTGGCCAGCTCACAGAAAAAGTAAGGCGTAAACCATACTCAGTTGTGCTGCTTGATGAAATTGAAAAAGCGCACCCTGATGTGTTCAATATCCTGCTGCAGGTTCTCGACGATGGTATTCTAACGGATGGGCTGGGTAGACGTGTTGATTTTAGAAATACTATCATCATCATGACTTCAAATATTGGTGTTCGCGACCTGAAGGATTTCGGATCTGGAATCGGATTTGCCTCAGCTGCGAAACGCCAGGATGATGACGAAAATATGAAGAGCACAATTCAAAATGCTTTGAAACGTGCTTTCAGTCCAGAGTTTCTTAACAGGTTAGATGATTTGATCGTGTTCAATTCTCTACAACGCGAGCACATTCACAAGATCATCGACATCACGCTTCGGAAATTGTTCGATCGCATTATTCAACTTGGATACAATGTAGAGTTGAGTGATAAGGCGAAAGATTTTCTGGCTGAGAAAGGTTATGATCAGCAATTCGGTGCACGGCCTTTGAATCGCGCCATTCAGAAATACCTGGAAGATCCGGTAGCGGAAGAGATTTTGAAGGGCGAAATAGAGGAAGGCGGAACTATCTTTGCTGACTATGACGGCAAAGGAGAAGTTCTCACTGTAAAGGTTAAGAAAGCGAAGGCCTCTTCTAAAGAGAAGAAGGAATAAGAAAAATTAATAGAAATAAAAAAGCGGGTAACACCCGCTTTTTTTATTTAGGTAGTTCAGGACTGTTGTGCTTAATTTAAAACCAACTGCACTAATTCCTTTTGAACGTTCCAGTCTTTAGCAAGCTTTAGCATAGCTGTAGCTTCCATTTCTGTAACGTAACCCTTCAAATTGTTTGCCTGCCATACCATGTTGATTAATTCAACACGTTTATCTTTTTGATAGTCGCCGATTATTTCATTCAGAAAGAACCTCGCCCGGTCAAAGGCGGTAACGTAATCCATCGCCACAAAATCCATTGCCCACTCATACTCGTCATGGGCATTGAGCTGATCGGCGGTTCTATCCAAATCCAGCTTTTCCTGATCATCAAGTCCGTGGTAATGAAAAATCACTGACTTGAGGAGCATGTATACTTTTTTGTCTTCCACCGATAGCATGGTAAATACGAATATGTAAATTACGAAGATCCCCTCTCATCTACAAATGACATTTGTCATCATGTTTCGGCAATTGGGAGGGCAAACAGGTCAGCAGCAATTTTATCCGCTAACAGACGTCCTGATTTGGTCAAAATGAGGGTATCATTGCGCACACTGGCGAGGTTGCCCTGGATCAGGCGATCTAAATAGGGGCCGTGTAAGGCTAGAATATCATAGTCATGCTCATAGCGCAACTTGAGTAAATCAGTACCCCATGACGTGCGCAGCGTGGTGAGGATCAAATCGTTTATTTTATCCTCACGATTCAGGATTTCACGCGATGCGGGCACATTTCCGGAGCGAATTGATTGAATGTAAAGGTGATTATTGCTCACATTGTACTGCCGGCTTTCGATATCGTAGGAATGTGCGCTTGGTCCAATGCCCAGGTATCTTTTGCCTTTCCAATAACTGCTATTGTGTTTGGATATGTAGCCCGGCCTGGCAAAATTTGAAACCTCGTAATGATCGTATCCTGCGCCTTCCAATGCTTCCATCAGCGTGATCATTTCGGACGCTGAGGTTTCATCGTCTGGTACTTGTAATTTCTTTTGTAGTGCCCACTTACCAAATACTGTTTTTTCTTCGATCGTTAATGAATATGATGAGATGTGTTCTGGTCGAAGCTCTATGGCTCTGTTGATGTTTCTTTTCCACGCTGAATTATCCTGTCCCGGGATTGCATAGATCAGGTCGATGCTTATATTTTCAAATCCTGATTCCCGAGCGTAATACACACTATTGGCGGCCATAGTGGCATCATGAGCGCGATTGAGAAACTTCAGAATATGATTGTCGAAGGACTGTATTCCGATGCTAAGCCTGTTGATTCCAACAGCTTTAAGGGCGTTCAGTTTTTCTTGAGTCAGATCATCCGGATTTGCTTCCAGCGTTATTTCGCCTAAGGCGGTTAAGTCAAAATGACCATTAATTGTATCTAGAATGCTGCCGATCTCGGGAGCGCCAAGCAGCGATGGAGTCCCTCCTCCAAAATAAATCGTATCAATTTTTTCGTCGTTCAGATAACGACGCTGAAGGGCCAGTTCCTTGTGTAAGGCATCCACCATCTCACCCTGAAATTTCAGGTTGGTCGAAAAATGGAAGTCACAATAGTGGCATGCCTGTTTGCAAAATGGAATATGAATGTAAATACCAGCCATGTCAGGACAAAAGTAATTCCATTTCAGATATCGGCGGAGAACTGATATTTTTGTCGCCAGCATTCATGAAAAGATCCATCACATTTGTACTCCTGTTGCTGCTTTTAATTCCATTTTTGCTGCAGGGACAGGATTTTGTTTCAAAAGATTTTCGCTCCGAATGGCAGATGTACCAGGGCGAGCGTTACGTGCCTTTTGATGCAAAGGCGAAAAATTCTACCATTTATTTCTGGCTCGAACCTTCTCAATTCGGAGGACAGCAGTTACGCGTTGAGAGCAGTGAACCATTTGCAATTTTTGTGAATGGGCAACTTTTTGCGAGCGGTAGTGGAAGGGTTGATTTCTCTGTCGATAGTGTACAGAAAGTTTTCATGGCGCCCGTATTGCTGGTTGGCATTCATCAGGACAAGATACGTGCCGGTGGTTTGCAAACACTGATCGTATCAAAGGCGCCCGTGAAAACATCGGAGGTTGAATTACCGATGACCTTCTCGTCCTTTCGCGATTTTGTCATTGTGGGGATGCTCATCCTGGTTAGTGTATTAATTCTTGTGGGGCAGCTCAATCCAAAATTAGCTGCAGATTATTTTTCGATCATTAAAATGTTCTTTCTGCGCGAAGGTGAGGATAGCCAGATCTACTCGCGCATCACAAGCAGTATTAACTTTTTATTTTACGTTTACTGCAGTCTCATGATTGGTTACTATTTGATGATAATATTTCGATTCATTCCATCGGACTATGTTGTCGCCTTAGCATTTCAATCTGACTCATTTGGAGAGGCGATTTTCCTCTGGATAAAATTGAGCGCGATCATACTTGCAATAATTTTCTTGAAGGTACTTCTGGTGTACTTATTGTCGAGAATGTTCGGCCTTACAGAAATTGCAGGCATACATATTTTCAATTGGATAAGACTTTTGCTGGTAGTGTTCGGATCACTGACCATGATTTTATTTTTCTATTTTATTTTGCACGGACAAAACGAAAATTTCCACGAGATTTTGCTCAAGACTATTTCGTGGTTGCTTGTTGGGTGGATGTTTCTCATCATTTTGAAGTTGAGCAAGAGGATGAGTCACTCCATGTTTCATTTATTTTCGTACATTTGTGCCACAGAACTAATACCCTTATTAATTACGATAAAGGTTCTTTACAATTAGCCCGATTCGTTCCGCGTAGATATGAGTGAAATTGCAACTGACAGGATGCGTAAAGTAAAGAGTATCCTAGTGACACAAGAAGCCCCTTCTGATACTAATTCCCCCTACCTGAAACTGGCCGAAAAATTCAATTTAAAAATTGATTTCAGACCTTTTATTCAGGTTGAGCCAGTACCGGTGAAAGAGTTTCGAAAACAGAAAATTGATATTCTGAATCACACTGCAATAATTTTTACCAGCAGAAATGCAGTGGATCATTTCTTTCATATTTGCCAGGAGCTAAAACTCGAGATGCCGCCCGAGATGAAATATTTTTGCATCTCTGAGCAAACGTCGAACTATCTGCAGAAGTACATAGTCATTCGCAAAAGAAAAATTTTTACTGGACTAAAAACTGCGCAGGATCTGCTGGAGATTTTAAAGAAACACAAGAACGAAAAATATCTTTTCCCTTGTTCTGATATTCGTAAGAACGATATCCCTGATTTTTTGAGAGAAGGCGGATATAATTATACTGAAGCGATCATTTATCATACCGTTGCCGCAAATCTTTCAGACCTTAAGGAAGTGTTTTACGACATCCTTGCTTTTTTCAGCCCATCCGGTATCAATTCGTTGTTCGTAAATTTTCCAGAGTTCAAACAAAATAATACGCGAATTGCAGTCTTTGGTCCTACAACAGCAAAGGCTGTTCGCGATGCTGGATTGATCCTCGATATTGAAGCTCCTTTGCCTAACGCACCCTCGATGACTGGTGCGCTTGAGCTGTACATAAAGAAGGCAAACGGCATCAAATAACTGCTTCATTTATTGAAATTTAGAAAGATGCCTATTTTATTACACTTTAATTACATTCCTTGAAAGTGTCGTAAAAAAGAGCTTACTTTATCTTCTACTTTTTAATCTTAAATGCTGAGAAGAACTTTTTATACGCTCATGCTATCTCTGTTCGGAGCTGGTGTTTTTGCGCAGCAGGATGCCCTCTTTACACAATACATGTTTAACAACTTATACATGACTCCGGCATATGCGGGTGTCGATGGCGTTACAAGATTTTCAGCGATTCACAGAAGTCAGTGGATAGGATATCAATCGAGCTTTGGAGATGGTGGTGCACCGACTACTACAATGGCTAGTTTTAACACGCCGATTTACAAATTGAGAAGTGGTGCAGGTGTATATGTATTAAGAGATCAACTCGGACCTCAAAATAATCTTGAAGCCCAGGTTTCCTACGCTTATCATCTTGGCATAAAGGAAACCAAATTAAGTTTTGGTGTTAAGCTTGGGATTTACTCGCAAACAATAAATGGAAAATATTATCGCTACATACAAGAAGGTGACCCGCTGATCGTTGATGGTAAAGAATCGCAGACGAGGCCGGACGTTGGTCTCGGTATATTTTACAGGACTGAAAAGTATTACGCGGGTGTGGGATTCAATCACTTGCTGAGATCCAAATTTGATTTTGGTGCCGACAGTGTGAGAGGTGCCCTCGCCAACCACATCAATTTTACCGGAGGCTATTTTTATGAGGTCAGTTTTGATTTGAAAGTGCAGTTCAGTACCAACGTTAGAACCGATCTAAATAAGACGCAGTTTGATGTTGCAGGAATTGCATACATAAAAGATACGATGTGGGGAGGTTTGGCGTTTAGACAGTCTGAGGCGGCAAGTTTACTACTGGGATACAGCCTTTTAAAAGACAAATCCCTCAAATTTGGCACCGCTGTGGACTTTATCGTTAAGGATCGCGCTGCAAAGGAAAACTTTTCATTAGAGGTAATGTTGAGTTATGACCTGCCGGTCAATCCGGGCAGCGGCAAAAAAGTCGTTCGAACCCCTCGGTATAGGCACTAACCGACAATTGATTTAGGTATCACCAGGATTTGTGGAATTTGTACATAGTTTCTCGAAAAAATAAAGGGAATAAAAATTAACTTTCAATACGTAAAAATTAGCGTAGACAAACTGAGCAAAGAAGTATGAATAAAGCAGTTGTTTCTAAAATACTTTTAATTCTGGCAGGAGCCGGAGTCAGCGCTTGTGGGTTACTTGGCCTCGGCGGCGGCGGTGGCGGCGATCAAGGTGAATTGGTTGGCGTACCTGGACGCGAAGGGTGGGTAATGACCATTCCTTACGGGATGGTGCCGATTCCTTCTGGTACCTTCCACATGGGTCAGGCTGATGAAGATCCTGCATCTACGCAGATCAACTTTAACAAGCAGGTTACGATCGGTTCATTCTTCATGGATGATACCGAAATTACTAACAACGAGTATCGTCAGTTCACTAATTTTTTCCTGGTTGATAACGGAAGCATTGAAGGTTTTGAAACGGTTGATGCAGAAACATTCCGTCAGAAGTATTATCCTGACACAGCTGCATGGGTAAGAGATTTTGCGCACCACATGGGTGATCCTATTCAGGATTACTACTACTGGCACCCAGGCTACGACGATTATCCTGTTGTAGGTGTAAACTGGGACGCAGCGGTGTTCTTTGGACAATGGAGAACAGCATATCTGAATGATTATAGAAAAAGCGTAGGTGACTTCCCTATGCCTGCCTTCAGACTTCCATCTGAGGCAGAATGGGAATATGCGGCACGCGGTGGACGGGACATGGCGAAGTATCCATGGGGTAATCCTTATATCCGTAACTCGAAAGGTTGTATGCTTGCTAACTTTAAACCTGGTCGCGGTAATTTCTACGACGATGGTTTCGCGTACTCTTCACCGGTACAGGCTTACTTCCCTAATGACTTCGGCTTGTATGACATGGCTGGAAATGTTTCTGAATGGTGTCTGGATGATTTCAATCCGGCGTCTGTACCTACTGTATGGGATTTGAACCCGCAGTATATCGATCCAAGAACTAATCCTGAGAGCGCTAAATACAATCCACGCGTACCACCTAAGAAAGTTGTTCGCGGCGGTTCATGGAAAGATGTTGCTTATTACCTGGAAACTGGAACGAGAACATACGAATTCAAAGATTCTACACGTGCGTATATCGGCTTCCGTTGCGCATTGACACACTTGGGCCGTTCTTCAGGTCAGGAATTCTAATTTTTTAACTACTATATTTTTTATTTTAACTCAAAAGGCAATTTAAACCATCACTACAATGAGCAAGAAAAAAGGCGGATTTGTTGAACTTCTCTACAAAACCATAATGCCAAAAGTTTATGGTATTGGTGCGGCAGTCGTAATTATTGGTGCGTTATTCAAAATTCTCCACTATGAGGGTGCTGACCAGATGCTATTTATTGGACTAACCACCGAAGCGATAATATTCTTTCTAAGCGCTTTTGAACCTCCTCATCAGGAGCCAGACTGGTCAAAAGTATATCCTGAGCTTGGTGAAGACTATGAAGCTCCGGCTGTACCTACAAGAATATCCAACAAGCCTGGTGTTTCGTTAACGCAACAGCTAGACGTATCGTTGGAAAAAGCTAAAATTGGTCCCGAGCTGCTCGACAGTCTTGGCAAAGGATTGAACAACCTGGCAGAATCTGCAAAGAAGATGACCAGCCTTTCCGATGCAGCCGTGGCAACTAATGATTACGCCGGCAACGTGAAGAAAGCTTCTTCGCAACTTCTGGAAATGAACAAATCATATGATGTAGCTATTAAGGCTGTATCGAGCATGTCTGAAGCTTCGAAAGATGCAGGTGAATACCATTCACAAGTGCAGAAGGTAACGAAGAATCTGGCAGCTTTGAATTCGGTATATGAAATGGAATTGAAGGATGCCGATAGCCATGTTAAGAACATGAACAAGTTCTACGAAAGCTTAACAGGCGCTATGAACGGATTGTCGAAGGTCGGAGATAATACCGCGAAGTTTACTTCTGAATTGGGTAAACTGACGGATAATCTGACTTCTTTGAATAAGGTTTATGGAAGTATGCTGACAGCAATGAAAGGCGGCGGACAAAACGCATAATTTTTTAAAGGTTTCTAACGTTTTAAACTAAAAATCACAAAATGGCAAGTGGAAAAGAAACCCCGCGTCAGAAGATGATAGGCATGATGTACCTCGTGCTTACCGCGCTGCTCGCGCTCCAGGTAAGTAATGCCGTACTTGAGAAATTTGCTATAATCAACGAAACGCTGACAACACTGATCGAAGAGGGAAAGAAGAAGAGTGAGTTGACCCTGGCGGCGATTATTGAAGAAGCAGGTAAAAGCCAGTCTCCGAATGTTGTAAGTGCAAAGGAACGTGCGCAAAAGGTAAGAGATCTTACCAAGAGCACGATCGCCAGTATCGATGAATTAAAGAAGACCATGCTTAGCCTTTCAGGTACCGACAAGGTAGATGAGAATGTCATCAACGACCATAGTTCAAAGGTTGCTACGATGATGATCGACCCTAACTCAAAAGGTCAGGAAGGTAAAAAGTATGAGAAGTTATTGAACGATTATGTAAAGCAACTTAGCGAACTATCCGGTATCAAGGATTTTGATAAGCTTGCTAAGCCTCCAAAGGATATTCCATTGTTCGCCAGTGATGATGATCACGTTCGCAAGGATTACCTGACGTTCACATTTGAAAATACTCCAGTCATCGCAGCACTTGCTTCTGTAACACAGACACAAACCGAGATACTGGAATATGAAGCCCGCGCTCTTGACAAGATTCGTGAAGAGGCCGGCGCTGACCGAATCAGCTTCGACCAGTTCGTACCTATGGTAAGAGCAAAATCTTCCGTAGTTGCTGCAGGAGCAAAATATGAAGCGCAGATGTTCCTTACCGGATCTTCAACTGCGATCTTACCGAAATTTTATCAGGACGGTAAGGAACTTCCTATAATTGAAGATGCAACTGGAGTAAAGATGGGTAAGGTTGAATTCGTAGCCTCTGGCGGAAATTACAATGAACTTGGCTTTGCAAAGAAGTCTTTCAAAGCTGAGATCAAAATGAATGACAGAACGTTTACGGAGAACATTGAATATGAAGTTGCACAGCCTACGATCCGTGTTACTACTGGTAATGCGCCTACGCTGTACATGAATTGTGGTAATAACGTATTCATTGAAGTACCTGCTCTTGGAACTAACTATAATCCGAACTTCTCTGCAGGTGGCGCAGCTGAAATCATTAAGGGTAACAAGCCTGGTAGGGTGACAATCATCCCGAAGCAACGGAAGATTTCGGTTGCAGTTAGCAACGCAGGTACTCCTATTGGCACACAAGGATTTGACGTGAAGAACGTTCCAGATCCTCGTTACACCGCATATATCGGCAATACACCTGTTGACTTGAGACAAGGTATACGTGCAAATCAAATTGGAGCACTTCGTTTTGCAGCCGAGCCGGAACCCAACTTCAAGGAAGAAGTTCCTAAAGATGCTCGATACAGAATTAGAAGAGCTGAAGTTATTCTTGGTCGTGGTACCTCTCCTGCGGCGCGCATGAACGCAACAAACGAAAATCCCGATCTGCGTGCATGGGCTGGCCAGGCAAGACCCGGTGATAGAATTATTATTGACATTAAGGATGTTTCCCGCAGGACCTTCAAGGACGAGGACGAAAAAGTTGTTCCTAAAGGATCAACCGGTATCATTCAGATTCCAATCCATTAATAATGATGAAGAAGTCACTTATAATCGTTTTACTTGCCACTACCTTTACAGGCGCGGTGGCCCAGGAAGTTCAGGATCTGGAGGTTCAGTATAATCCGAATTCTCTAAACCCGATTCCTGTCTATGAGCAACACTATAAAGTTCGCGTTTGGAGAACCATCGACTTGAAGGAGAAACAAAACAAAGGTTTCTTCGCAAGAAATGGCGAGATCAGCAAGCTTATTGTGGATGCTGTAAAGTCGGGAGAACTTACCGACGTTTATACTAGTGACTCTCTGACAAGGAAGATGTCGAAGGAGACTTTTCTCGAAAATCTGGTTGCAGAACAAGCCCAGACGTACCAGGAATGGAGCCCTACACAGCCGTTCTACACT
This sequence comes from Bacteroidota bacterium, assembly GCA_023412765.1. GTDB lineage: Bacteria > Bacteroidota > Bacteroidia > Cytophagales > Cyclobacteriaceae > Chryseolinea. The sequence goes on along the minus strand of JAEZBX010000340.1, from coordinate 1,085 downwards.
GACGATATTGTTTCATATAATGGAAAGAACTATCGTGCCGTTCAGGATAGCGAAGGTGTTACACCTAGCGAAGATGCTGTTGATAGCTGGGCCGTTACACAACAGGGTAGCGGGCTGGAATATACCGTACAAGACATGTACACGCTTCGTCTCGTAGAAGATGTTATTTTCGACCGCAGACGCTCGAGATTGTATTACGATATCCAGGGAATGGAAATCGTTATCCCTGGAGAGAAGACCAACACTGGTATCGAAAGGTCACTTGGTTGGTTCATGTACAAAGACCTGGAAAAACTATTCAGGAACAATATTCCTAAAGCCGTTTGGTTTAACGCCCAAAATTCTGCTCAGAACAAGAACTTTGCTGATGCGATCCTGCTCAGATTGTTTAAAGGGTCGATCTATAAGATACAAAACCCGGATGATGACCGGATCGAGGACATTTACCGTAACAACGGAAGGCCTTACCAGGAAAGCGTTTGGGCTCGTGAGTGGACAGAAATGATGCTCATGGAGAAAGAACACAACTTGTGGGAATTTTAATATTGAATTCTTCAATGGAGAAGGGAGGTCTGGAAAGAGCTCCCTTTTTTATTTTATAATGGCCAGTTGAACACTGAATCCGATAGCTATCGGATTGAACAAGGAATAGCGAATATCGAAGTGCGCTCGAGCTTCGGGCGTGCATGAATCCGAAAGAGTACTTCTGGCGAGCGCCAATTGTTAATTTCTGAGCAACAAACGTCGAGACAGACACTTCATCATTTGGTGTTCCTTGTTGGATATTCGATATTCAGAATACATTGAACACCGAACATCGAACACGGAATATCGACTAGCGAAGTTCGCTCGAGCTTCGGGTGTGCTTCATTCTTAATTTGTGGTGAGCGCCAGTTCTTATTCTGGTAAGTATCGTGGAGACCGCCACTTCATCATTCAGTATTCCTTGTTCGCTATTCGATATTCTTAGTACTTCTGGCGAGCGCCAATTGTTAATTTCTGAGCAACAAACGTCGAGACAGACACTTCATCATTTGGTGTTCCTTGTTGGATATTCGATATTCAGAATACATTGAACACCGAAC
>JAEZBX010000199.1 GCA_023412765.1 Bacteroidota bacterium | reverse complement strand
TTTTCCAAGTATGTTTATTCACTGGCAATACGGTTTCAAACCGTAAACGACTGACTTGAACTGTAAGAGCCGTATGACGGGAGACTGTCACGTACGGTTCTGTGAGAGCCTGCGGGTGAAACTCCTGCGGTGCTACTCGACATTAATTGTTAATAGTTTGTTTTGCCGCAATTGCATTCTATAGGTAGTATTGAAGGCGCACCACTATTAACTAATAACCATTAACTAATAACTATTATCAAACAGAGAGTATCTTCGCGGAAATGAAATTATATGTAAATCTTGCGCGCGCTGTGGTCAGTGCTTTGGAAATGATCTTCGAGGAGAATCGGTATGCTGATAAAGTAATCGAAAAGGTGCTTAAGCAAAATCCAAAGTGGGGTGCGCGCGACAGACGATTCATCGCTGAGACGACTTACGACATTGTTCGGTGGGTCCGCTTCCTGCAAAATATTACTGAGGCCGACGATGGAGATTACTGGAAATTGTTGGGCGGTTGGTGTGTGTTGAATCAAATTCCGTTACCTCCATGGGAGGAGTTTAAGGATTTGTCGGAGAAGCGGATCCTTGAGCGCAACATCAAGATGAAGTCCGTCAGAAAAATAAGAGAATCCATTCCTGATTGGCTTGAGGAACTTGGAGAAAAGGAATTGGGCAAACGTTGGGAAAAAGAACTTCATGCGCTGAACGAAGAGGCACACGTGGTTTTGCGTGCAAACACATTGAAAATTTCAGTTAAAGAATTGCGCATCTTGCTCCAGGATTCAGAGGTAGAAACCGATTATCTCCGCGATTTCCCTGATGCCCTCGTTCTAAGGCAACGACAAAATGTGTTCCGGGAACCTGCGTTCAAAGATGGTCTTTTTGAAATGCAAGATGCGGCATCACAGCTTGTCGCACCTTTCTTGCGAGTAAGTCCGGGTATGCGCGTGATAGATGCGTGTGCTGGAGCGGGGGGTAAAACGTTGCACCTCGCGGCGTTGATGAAAAACAAAGGCAAGCTTATTGCGATGGACGTGGAAGCCAACAAGCTGACGGAACTTCAAAAAAGAGCAAGGAGGGCAGGAGTAAGTAATTTGGAAATCAAAACCATTGAATCTTCGAAAACAATAAAACGGCTAGAGAATTCCGCAGACCGGCTTTTGTTGGATGTGCCTTGTTCCGGGCTCGGTGTGTTAAAGCGTAATCCTGATGCGAAATGGAAGTTATCACCGGAGTTCATTGACAATGTAAAGGAGCTTCAGGAACATATTCTGCAGGATTATTGCAACATGATCAAGAAACAAGGGTTGCTGGTTTATTCTACATGCAGCATTTTGCCATCAGAAAACGAAGAACAGATAAAAAAATTCTTGCGAAACAATGAAGGTAAGTTTGAGCTCCTTGAGGAAAAGCATCATTGGCCTTCCGACGGCTTTGATGGTTTTTACATGGCGTTGCTCCGTCGGAATTAAGTTTCATCCTTCCAGACAGCACCCGTTGCCACCAAAAATAGATTTCGATACCTTTAATTTTTTGATTGAATGAGGAAATTGAATTGGAATGCATTTTTGATCGCTCTGTCGATCTCCTTCAACGTTTTTTCGCAGGATTTAAAACCATACGAACAGGCTTTACCTGGATCCTCTGTCAAATTCAGGATGATTCCAATTCCCGCGGGAACATTCTTAATGGGAAGCCCGGAAAGCGAACCCGGGCGTGAGGACGACGAGGGCCCTCAGAAAGAAGTTACCCTTTCAGCTTTTTGGATGGGAGAACACGAAGTCACTTTTGGAGAATGGGATATTTTCTTTAAAAGCATGGATGTTCCGCAAACCAAGGCAATTGCTGTCGATGCAGTGTCGCGGCCTACAGCACAATATATTGATCTGACCTGGGGTATGGGACGTGACGCCAAGCAACCGACTAATAGTATGAGCCAGGCTGCAGCCATTATGTATTGCAAATGGCTATACCGCGAAACGGGCGTTTTTTATCGCCTGCCAACAGAGGCTGAATGGGAGTATGCCTGTAGAGCGGGCACCAAGACTGCATATTCTTACGGAAATAGTCCTCAAGGTTTGAAAGAATATGCGTACTTTAAAGACAACAGCGATGGCAAGTTTCAAAAGGTAAAGCAATTGAAGCCAAATGCCTGGGGCCTATATGGGATGATGGGAAATTTGAGCGAATGGACGCTCGATCAGTACGAATCGGATGCATACGCGAAGCTGGCAGCCAAGGCTAAAGATCCACTTACCCCGCCTGGTTCCCGATATCCAAGGGTCGTGCGTGGTGGCTCTTATCTTTCGGATGCAAAGGATTGTAGGTGCGGAAACCGAGTTGCTTCTCTTACCGATTGGAACAAACGCGATCCGCAGATCCCTAAGAGTCGCTGGTGGTTAACAGATGGAATGACAGTGGGCTTCCGGTTGGTTAAGCCAGCTGTGCAGCCCACCAAAGAAGAGGCCGAGCAGTTTTTTGCACGGTATCTGAAATGACATTTCGAAATTGTCTTACAACCTAAAAAGATTTACTAGACGAACAACAAATATATTGCCCTATGAAATCAACAAATGAAACAAGCAAGACTTCACGCAGAGAGTTTGTAAAACAAACCTCGCTGCTTGCGGGAGGTCTTATGGCGGCTCCATTGGTCTCCAATGCTGGCTATTTTAATTCGGTAGATGATACCATTAAAATTGCTGTGATTGGTTGTGGCGGTCGTGGTACTGGAGCGGCGATGCAGGCATTGCTTACCAAGCAAAATGTAAAATTGGTAGCGATGGCTGATGCGTTTCGTGACCGGCTGGACGAATGTTATAACGCGCTCACATCAGAAGATAATGACGAGGGAGATGTAAAAGCCAAGGTCGCTGTAACCGAAGCAACAAAGTTTGTTGGTTTCGATGCTTATATGAAAGCTATACCGTTGGCTGATGTCGTGATATTAACAACGCCACCAGGTTTCAGGCCGATACATTTTGCAGAAGCTATCAAGCAAGGCAAGCACGTTTTCATGGAAAAACCCGTGGCGACTGATCCTGCAGGTGTCAAGAAAGTTTTGGAAACCGCAGAGATCGCTAAGCAAAAGAAACTTAACGTGGTCGTAGGTCTCCAGCGCCACTATCAAAATTCATATCGCGAACTGTACAAACGTGCAAAAGATGGAATGGTCGGCGAGATCACTTCAGGTCAGGTTTGGTGGAACAACGATGGCGTTTGGGTAAAAATGCGTGAGCCGGGTCAAACGGAAATGGAGTATCAGATGAGAAACTGGTACTATTTCAACTGGTTGTGCGGAGATCATATCAACGAACAGCACATCCACAACATCGATGTTATGAATTGGTTTAAGGGTGCGTATCCTGTAAAGGCTCAGGGTATGGGAGGAAGACAGGTCAGGACCGGCAAAGAATTTGGTGAAATCTACGATCACCATTTTGTTGAATTCCACTATGCCGACGGGAGTGTCATGAATAGCCAGTGCCGCCATATCAAAGGAACGTATGCTATCGTTGATGAGATGCTAGTGGGCACAAAGGGTGTGATCAAATGCGGTGCGATGCAGATCGTGGCGAACGGAAAAACATTGTATCAATACGACAAAGCAAAAGAAAACAATCCTTATCAAACCGAGCACGACGAATTGTTCGCTGCAATCGCGAAAGGAGAGTTCAAATTCACAGACGCTGAAAATGGAGCGAAGGCAACATTAACTGCCATTATGGGACGGATGGCAACATACTCCGGCCAGGTTATGGAATGGGACAAAGTTCTTAACTCAGGAATTAACATTATGCCATCCAAATTCGCATGGGATGCTAAACCTCCTGTTGTCCCTGATGCAAACGGAAATTATCCCATCGCTACACCCGGACAAACAAAATATTTCTCCTGACAACAAAAAAACAGGACGTAGTCATTTCACCTACGTCCTGTTTACTTCAACACTTCAACACCCCAACACTCAACACCTCAACACGTGAAAAGACGAAATTTCTTCCAGCATAGCTTAGCCGCAACGGCATCTACATTGGTCGCGGGCAGTGCGCTTGCATCGACACACGAACAAGAATCAGCAAAGGATGCCATGCAGCAGACCTTTAAGCTGAACTATGCTCCGCACGATGGAATGTTTGCATCTCATGCGGGAAAGGATTTTGTGGAACAGATCAAGTACATGCACAGCCAGGGATTCAGGGGAATTGAAGACAACGGGATGCTTAAGCGCTCAAAGGAAGAGCAAGACAAAATTGCCGCAACGTTATCTAAACTTGGTATGACGATGGGTGTATTTGTGGTTGATGGGGGCGACAACTGGAAGATTTCATTGACAACAGGCAAACAGGAATTTAAGGATACTTTTGTAAGAACGTGTAAGCAATCCGTTGAGGTGGCAAAGAGAGTCAACGCTAAGTGGATGACAGTTGTGCCTGGTTTTTATGAGCGCAATTTGCCGATCGGAGTGCAGACCGGAAATGTCATTGATGCGTTGCGCATGGGCGCAGAAATATTTGAACCACATGGATTGGTAATGGTTCTTGAACCCTTAAGTGATACTCCAGACCTTTTCCTGAGATATTCTGACCAGACCTATGAAATTTGCCGGGCGGTGAACAGTCCTGCTTGCAAAATATTGTTCGACATTTACCACATGCAGCGAAACGAAGGCAACATCATTCCCAATATTGAAAAATGTTGGAACGAAATTGCCTATTTCCAGATCGGCGACAACCCAGGCCGAAAAGAACCTACCACAGGCGAGATCAACTACAAGAATATCTTTAAGTATATCTATGATAAGGGTTACAGGGGAATAATGGGAATGGAGCATGGCAACGCGAAACCCGGGAAGGAAGGCGAGCTGGCCCTTATTAAGGCTTATCGGGAAAGCGATAATTTTTAGGTATACTACCTCTCATGGCCGGAAGCAGCTAGCTGGATAAATACTTGAAATTTTTCCAGCGGACCGTCAGGTTTTAGCGTAAATTTAGAACCCCTAAAAATTTCAAGGCCATGAAAGTCGCAGTTGGTCATCTCGCTATCCTATTGGTGCTTGTGATGTCATTTCCATTGCAAGCTCAGATTCTAAAAGACTTAGGTAAAAATGCCGCCCAAAGAGCCAAAACCCTCGGCTCTAAAGAAAATCGTGAAAAAGTAATGAATTCCGTGATGGGCGATATGGAAAAAGCCCGTGCAGAGTTTGATTCAACAGACTTTGACTACGCTATTCTCTTAAGCGACAACTCCGGATTGTTTGATGTAAAGGAAAAAGGCGAAGGTCAGGCTAAGGTAACGTCCGTGTTAAGCATCGGTGCAGGATTCATTAAAAACGCGGAAGTCTCCAATAAAGACAAGGCTCGTTTTCAACTCGATTTGGGTGAGGTACTGTATGCCAATTCAAAATTTGCCATGGCGGAAAAGAAGTTTGCCATAGCGAAAATGTTGTACGAGCAAGATTCCCTTCAACATGAAATGGGTTATCTTAAAACAATTTCCAATCAAGGCCTACTATATGCTACGATGGGTCGCTACACGCAGGCAGAGGAGTACACTGCCAAGGCGCTAAAACTCAGACAGGAAAAATTCGGTCCAAAGAACGCTAGTGTTGCTGCTTCGCTGAATAATTATGCGGTGCTCAAATACAATCTTGCACAATACAATGAGGCAGAAAAAGATTTTGAATCCGCGATCTCAATCATCCAAGGCAACGGGCTACAAGCTACAATGACTTACGCCATTGCTTTGAACAACCAGGCAATGTTGTTTCAGACAATTGGCAGGTATGATGAAGCGGATCAAGTGTTACGTCAAGCGATCAGTATTGCTGAAAAATTGCAAAACAATAAATCGAAAAATCATTTGAAGTTCCTGTCAAACCAGGCATTGCTATACAGGCAAATGGGAAAATATCCTGAGGCCGAGGCAATCTATGTAGGCATGGAAAAGCGTCTGGGGAAAAATAATCCCGACTACGCCAGTATGCTCAACAATCAGGCTGCGCTTTACATGGTAATGGGTAAGGAAGAAAAGGTAGAAGAGTTATTGAAGAAATCGGCGGCAATTTACAAAGCAAGTTTTGGAGAAGACAATCCAGCATTCGCAAGAGCAACGAGCGACCTCGGAAATTTTTATCGCTATAAGACAAGGTATACGGAAGCAGAGCCTTTGCTCGAGAAAGCATTGAAGATTCGCGAGTCTACGCTTGGACGAAACCATCCGCTTTTTGTACAGTCAAAAGAAGACCTTGCTATCCTTCATTGGAAAAAAGGAAGTCTTGACAAGGCTCTCCCTTTATACAATGAAGTTATGACCAAATCTCTGGATTTTGTTAATCAATATTTTGCTCCAATGAGTGAGGCGGAAAAAACGAAGTACTGGGATGTACTGTCTCCGCGTTTTCAACGGTTCTATAATTTTGCAGTTGAAGCCAGTCCACAGCATCCTGCCGTCATTCAAGACCTTTACGATTATCAAATTGCTACGAAAGCATTGTTGCTTAACTCAACCAACAAGGTGAAGCAAGCCATAATGTCGAGCAAGAATGCACAATTGATAAAAGATTATCTGGCATGGCTCGATCAAAAGGAAACGCTGGCACGTCTTTATGCCTATTCGAAGGAGGAATTGAAAATTCAGGAAATCAATCTTGATTCTCTTGAGACGGCGGCAAATGCGATGGAGAAAAAGTTATCGTCGCGCTCAACAGCTTTCTCGGCAGGATATTCGACGCAAAAACTTAGCTATAACCAGATTCGTAACCTACTGACAGATACCGAGGCCGTTGTGGAGATCATTCACGTGAAGAAATATGATCAGATATTTACTACGGATTCAAAGTACGCGGTGTTGGTTCTTACTAAAGCGAACGAAGTGCCGAAGCTTGTACTTCTTGAGAATGGACAACTTCTGGACACCCGGTATTCCAAGTTCTACCGTAACGCTATTCAGCAAAAGATCGCAGATGAATATTCATACCAGCAGTTTTGGGCTCCTATTGAGTCAGAGCTTAATGGCAAGAAATTGGTATACGTTTCTCCCGACGGAACTTACAATCAACTCAATATTAATACAATCAAAAGGCCCGATGGCAACTTTGTGATCAGCCAATTTGATATTGTAACGATTGGCAACTCGAAAGATCTTATTGAACTTAAGCGTAAGAAACCAAAGGTGCTGAAGAAGAATGCGACATTGCTGGGCTTCCCGGATTACGGTCCGGGAGAAATCGCAGTGTTACCTGGTACCAAGGTTGAGATTGATGGTGTTTCAAAAGTTCTGAAAGCTTCAGGTTACCAGGTAAAACAATTTACGCAAAAGCTTGCGACCGAGGCAAACCTCAAGTCGATTAAGGGTCCCACACTAATGCATATTGCAACTCATGGCTATTTTCTAAAAGACGTTGAGAATATGGGATCCGCTTTTGGAATTTCTCTTGAAAATGCAAACGATAATCCGTTGCTTCGGTCCGGCTTGATGCTGGCAGGCGCGGGCACGACGGTCAGTGGCAAACGAATGCCAAATCTTGAAAGCAATGATAATGGGATTCTTACAGCTTATGAAGCCATGAACCTGAATCTTGAGGGGACCGAACTCATTATATTAAGCGCGTGTGAAACGGGCCTGGGTGACATCAAGGCAGGTGAAGGTGTTTATGGACTTCAACGTGCGTTTCTTGTCGCGGGTGCCGACGCACTTATAATGAGTTTGTGGAAAGTCGACGATGCTGCAACCCAACAACTGATGTCAAATTTTTATTCAAACTGGATCAAACTTGGTAATAAACAAAAAGCTTTCAAGCAGGCACAAATGCAATTAATGACCAAGTATAAAGATCCTTACTATTGGGGGGCATTTGTAATGATGGGGATGTGATGATGCCTAAAAAATACAGATGTGTACACGTCAAGCCACTTGCAATAATCATACTTCTATTCGCGTGCGGGCCGATTTGCGCACAGCAAAATGCAGATAGGTTAGAATGGTTTAAGGGAAATACCCACACGCATTCTTACTGGAGCGACGGCGACGATTTTCCGGAAATGATCATGGAGTGGTATAAGACCCATGGTTATGACTTCATCTGTTTGTCTGATCACAACACTTTGGCACAGGGTGAAAAATGGAAGTTGATTCCAGATTTTCCGGCGCACGAGAGAAGGTTCAAGGAATATCTTAACAAGTATGGCGAAGATTGGGTAACGTATGAAGTTGACAGTGCGAAGCGCGTCAGGGTGAAACTTAAAACGCTGGAGGAATATGCGCCATTGTTTGAAGAGAAGGGAAAGTTTCTCATCATTCAGTCTGAGGAAATTACAGACGCCTTTGAAAAGAAGCCGGTACACATCAATGCTATCAACGTAAAGGAAGCGATACTGCCAAGTGGAGGATCGAGTGTCACAGAAGTGATGCAGAATAATCTCGACAAGGTTTACGAACAACGCCAACGGACTGGGCAGGCGATGTTCGCTCATATCAATCACCCGAACTTTATATGGGGTATTAGCTTGCAAGATATGATGAAACTCAACGGTGACCGATTCTTCGAAGTCTTTAATGGTCACCCTATGGTTAATAACTATGGAGATTCCACCCGTCCCGGTACAGAGCAAATGTGGGATTTACTGTTGATCAACGGCGTTCAAAAAAACAAACCATTTTTGTACGGATTGGCAACCGATGACTCCCATAATTACCTTAGTTACGGTATTCGTAATTCTAATCCGGGCCGTGGATATATAATGGTTCATGCCAGGGAATTAACTGCGGCATCTATAATCGAAGCGATGGAAAGTGGAAATTTCTATTCGTCTACAGGAGTAGAGTTAGAAAAGGTTACATTTCAGGAAGGATACCTTTCCATCAAAGTGAAACCTAAAGCTGGTGTCACTTACGCAATTCAGTTTATCGGCGCCGACAAAGGCAAGGAAAATGCCAGTATACTAAAGGTTGTGAATGGAACGGAGGCGAAGTTTAAAATCAAAAAGCGACATGCTTTCGTGCGGGCCAACGTTATTTCATCTAAATATCAGGAGAATCCATTCAGAGAAGGAGACTTTGAAAGAGCGTGGGTTCAACCGGTTAAACGATAATTCTAAATTTTAAATTTTAAATTTTGAATTTTGAATTAGTGCAAATTCGATATCGTAAAAACAATCTTCTAATCTTTCAATTTTCTAATTTTTCAGTCATTTGAACACACTCGGAAAATCTCAGGTAAAAGTAACCCCGCTTGCTTTTGGCGCATGGGCTATTGGCGGATGGATGTGGGGCGGCGCTGACGATAAGGAAGCAATCAAAGCTATCCATGCCTCCCTCGATAATGGAATCACCACGATTGATACAGCACCTGTTTATGGGTTTGGAAAAAGCGAAGAGCTGGTAGGCCAGGCGTTGGATGGTATTGCGCGGGACAAATATCAGATTCTTACAAAGTATGGTATGAACTGGCGTACCGACAAAGGGGAATACTTTTTCGATTCGACAGATAACAATGGAAAGCCGTTAAAGATATATAAGTATTCGGCCGGGGAGTCAGTCATACGTGAATGTGAAGACAGTCTGCGGCGGTTGAAAACTGATTATATTGACTTATACCAAATTCACTGGCCTGATGCGACAACACCCATCGGCGAAACGATGGAAGCAATTGGGAAGTTGCTTGAACAAGGAAAGATTCGTGCTGCCGGTGTGTGTAATTATAATACAAGCCAAATCGACGAAGCACTGAAGACAGTGCAGCTGGCTTCCAACCAGGTGCCTTACAGTATGGTACACCGGAACATCGAACAGGATATTTTGCCACAAGCAGTATCAAAAGGGCTGAGCATTATTCCTTATAGTCCGCTGCAAAGGGGATTGCTGACAGGTAAAATAAAACGCGGCCATAAGTTCAACGAAGGTGACACACGCGAGGGCAATCGATATTACAAGCCTGAAAACATCGATCAAATAAACGCATTTCTGGACACCATTAAGCCGATCGCCGATGATTATGGTGTTACACTTGCGCAATTGGTAATTAACTGGACAACTCGTCAACCGGCTATGGACTGTGTTTTGGTGGGAGCGAGAAATGCGAAACAAGTAAAGGAAAATATAGGCGCGCTTTCATTTAAATTGAAAGACAGTGAGCTCAAGTTGATTCGTAAGCGTATCGAAGAACTGCAACTGGTTGCCTAACAGTTTTCGGAATATCAAGACTCTTCCGGCGCTTCGACACCCTGGTTCATCCCAACATATTGTTTGATGTTTTGGATGGTTTCGGACACGGTCTTTGTAACTAATACATTGTAGGTGCCCAGGTTCTTGAAGAAGCGTATTGTGATTTCGTCTTGATTAAGTAGGATAACTTTTTTCCGGGATTTTAGAGCCAGCGCAACTTCCGACGCGGTACCGGACGCCATTCCCAGGACTACAATGACGTGGCTTGTCAATACACTTATGTAGTTTCTGCCGCTACCCATGCTGGTAACAATTTTTATTTGGGCATGATCGGAAGAATTTTTGTCAGTATCTCCTGGAACAACGCCTATGGTGAGTCCACCCGCTTCGGATGCTCCTTTCAGCGCCGCATCCATAATTCCGAAGCTCCTTCCGCCCGTCAATGTGATCCAACCTTGTTTGGCGATTTCCTTTCCCAGTTCATACGCCATTTCATTTTCATCTGGAGAAGCATTTTCTCCGGGACCCATTACACCGATAATCGTTTTTTGAGCCATGATTGATTTCCTCACTGCAAGATAAATTCCGGGGCGATACTTACAAATTACCTACCCATTAAACTCGGTATCACAGGCTAAACATCGATAGATTTTTTTTTCAGGAAAGAAGACGCCAAAAAACATCACGTTTAGCGCAGAAGTAAACGTTGTTGACATTTTTCGGGGAAAATCGCGCTCCAGCCTTGTGGAATTGCATTTAGGACACCTTACTATGTTGTCGTCGCCGGAGTGAAGGTGAGTCTCTTCCAACACCTCCCGCGCACGCGCCACATCGCGGGCAAAAAGGTGCAAACGCACGCTGAAGTTCATCAGGCTACTGGCGCCTGGGTAGAGGTTCGTCATATTTTCTTCTGTAAGAAAACATGGTATGTCAAAAGCATCTAGCTTGGACTTTACAATATTCGCCTCTATTGTTGTTTCAAACTGCCTAAAGACCACAATCTCATCATGCTCACCCATTCACCAGAGAAATATTTTTACATATTTGTAATATACTAAAAACGAATTGATGAAGCGATTGATTATTGACATGGATGATGTCATTGCAGATGCTACCGGCCAGTTTATCAACTTTTATGAAAAGGAATTTGGCGTTAGAGTGACCAGGGAAAGTTTGAATCACCAGGATGAGGGACTTGGCTTTCCCGGACACCACGATGTCGTTCAGCAGTTTCCTTTTCGTACTTCCTTTTTCGAAACGATGGAACCGCACATCAATAGCCAGGAGATTATCGAATTGTTGAATAAAAAGTATGAACTTTTTATCGTCTCTGCTGCGATGGAGTTTCCCCAGTCTCTCACCGAAAAACTTAAATGGTTGAAGGAGCATTTTCCATTTCTCAGCTGGAGGCAAATTGTGTTTTGTGGAAGCAAAGCTATTGTTCACGGCCATTATATGATTGATGACTTACCGTATAATCTCGAGACATTTAATGGCGAAAAGTTTATCTTTTCGGCACCCCATAATCTTCATATCAACAATTACAATAGACTGAATAGCTGGAAAGAGGTAGGTGAAAGATTTCTTTAATCTATTCGGTTCCGCTATTTCAGTTCCTTGCTTTAATTCCAGCAAAGTGATTTCCTGTTGCCGTCTAGGGCTATTCCGGTGTTTCGTCCGTTTTCGTTATTTTTGTTTAGCTCCATACTATCCCTATGCGATTCATTGTTTTAGTCCTTTTCATTCAGATCACCTCCATTTCGTTTGCCCAGATTTCAGCAGTTCAACAAAAGGCGTTGAACAGTTATGCTGATTACGCCAACCAATCTGCCGCGGAGGTAAGCACTGTGGTTAAGAGTCTCATTGCCTATTATCCAACAATACATGCGAAAAGCTCTTGGGGCATTCCGCGCTATACATGTCCGGTACAATTGGATGACTATTACTTAAATACTGCAATTGCTCAATCGAAGTCGCTCAATTCTACGTTATCGGCATCTTTGACCACCAAGCTCCGGGATTTGAGAGCAGCTGCTGAAAAAATTGATGCAGCATGTAAGTCGCTGGATACATATCACAAACTTGAGGACTACAAACAAGATAATTTTGAAAAAGCAAAGCTGCTGATCAATGAATTGCAACTGCTGGTTGGCGACTATCGAAAGAAACAAAATCTTCTACAGGTCGAATTGGAATCCGCTTTTAAAAAATTAACGGCAACGGCTTCACAGAATGCCTATCACAAGGCGGACGCTATGATGAGAAGCCAGGTGATCAGGGAACAATCATTCCTTAATTCGTGGAATTTCAATCTTAATGAGAATACTTATACCGGATGGGCTACTGAAAAACTTCAGCAAAGTATTCTGGATACAGACACGCAATTAAAAGCGCTTCAGAATTACAAACCAGTGCTGCAATATCCAGCCTCCAGTATGTGGACGAGCTTTCAAAGCTCTTTGAGCTCTGTGCTGAGCACTAAACGGGCGGGCCTTGATGAATTCAATTTCGAAGCAAAAAAGTCTGATAAGCACAGCAACGATGTTTACCTTGGATTAATTAACTACGTGAACGGAACCTTAGTATCAGATTACAATACTTTCCTCCAATATGCCTCTCAGAATAACTACTACGGATTAAAGTTGATCAACTTTGTTCCAGCATTTGATATCAGGACGAAGACAGACATTATAGAGGTTTCGACCAAGGAGTTTAAAGATATTCCTCGTTCGAAATTTACCTTACAGCCCGTTAAAACCCCGATACCGAAACAGGTATATCAGGCACTTGCAAACTATATTGAATACATTAATGATACATGGAGCCAGACCAGAAGGCTTCAAGGAACACTCGGTAGTTTTAACTCCACAGCATCTTACTTCAAGGGGTTGGAGAATTATGATAAAAGAGCGGCAATGTCGTTCAACTACAAGGATTTTCAAGTACCCCTATCTCAGTTTCAGAAAGCTACTACTGACAGCAAAGTGCTTCCTCCGCCAGTAGCCAAGTCGTTAAATGAGCAAGCAGAGGTTATTCTTAATATTTTGAAAGAAATGGATGATCTCAGCGCGACGCTGGAAATTCAAGCCAGAGACCGGCTATACGAACGGGACCGGCTGAAAAAGGTGTATGAGATTCTTGAACGCCAAAAAGTATTATTCGACATATGGGATGAAAGAAAGGAAATGCTTTACGAAGATGTTCGCAAGGTTTATGATTCTTACGCACCCTCAAATCCAACAAACTCCTGGTACGTCTCAGGCAAAGCCTTACAAACGCTCACTGACCTCGATCATGAGGGTGTTTTCCAGGCAAAGGCGTTCTACAAGAGTAATCCTGGAGTAATTATTTCGACAGAAAAAATTGACGAGAATCTACGCGAGGTAATTGCAAAGGAATACGACAACATGAAAGGTATTGAGAAGATCGGTCGATATAATGGACTTTGTCCTTATAATCCTTATGAAGATCTGCCTGTCAGCTCCAAGTCATTGAGTGAGGCCCTGAAAAAAATAAAGCCTTCCAACGCGTCGCGTTATCAGCATCCTTATTATTCGGTAGTTTATCACTACAACGATGTTGTGGATGACTATAACAAGTTTTGCTCGTTGTCAACGGAAGTTTTGTTATTACCTACAGTAAAACAGCCAGAGCTATTTTTTGTCCAGTACCCTGACGATAAATCAGAAAAGCCAGTTGCTTCGGAACGCAGACAAGACCCGCCGGTTGTGGAAAAACCACCTGTTAATGAAAAACAAAATGTCTCGGAAAACAAAGCTGTGGCTGATAAGAATCTTCCTGCTACTACAACGGTACCGACATCCGCAAAAGAGGAGAAACAACCGCCGACACCGGAAGTTCGTGTGGTGGAAAAGACAAAAATTGTGGAGAAGACAAAGGTCGTGCATGATACGGTTTATATTGAAAGACGTGACACAGTCTACATTGCCCAACCAGGCGAAAACCTTCGGTCGATGGAGGGGTATGCCGTCAACAATATGATTTTATTGTTAGACGTATCAGGGTCGATGAATTCTCCTGAAAAACTTCCGTTGTTGAAAAAGTCGGTTCTCGATTTGTTATCAATGATGCGAAAGGAAGACAAGGTATCGATCATCACATTTTCAGGTAAACCAAAAGTATTGCTCGAGGCAACGTCCTTTAAAGAGGAGAACAAAATCAGAAACGCGATCAACAATCTTACTTCTTCTGGAAAGACGGATGGCAACGCCGCTGTAAAACTGGCTTACAAGATTGCAGATGCAAATTATATCCGCGGCGGAAACAACAGAATTATTCTCGCCACGGATGGTGAATTCGGACTCAACGATGATTCGCGCCAGCTGATCGAAAAATTTTCAAGCGACGATATTTTCCTATCCGTCTTTAATTTCGGTAAGGGTGCCGGCTCGTCGAGAGCTCTTGAAAGGTTAGCTGGTTTTGGAAAAGGGAATTACCGCTATATATCGAAGCAGAATGTGGATCTGCAGCTTATCGGTGAGGCGAAGGCGAAGAGGGCCAAGTGACTCCCCCGGAACTTCCCCAAAGTTTTAAGGTGCTCCGCCGGAACGCGCATTTAATAACTTTCGGGAAGAAATCAGCAAGAATCTGTAACATCCTCCCCACCTTTGCGTCTTCCCCTTGAATTTGATTGAATGAATCTTGAAGCGTTTCAAAACCGGGTTCTGCCATCGAAAAACAAGCTTTTTCGATTTGCCTTGAAGTTTCTTGGCAATGAGGAGGAAGCGAAGGATATCGTGCAGGAGGTGTTTATCCGGGTCTGGAATGGTCGGGATCAAATGAGTGAAATCCAGAATTGGGAAGCCTGGTGCATGCGCATCACCAAAAATCTTTCGCTGGATCGCATTCGTTCCATCACCCGAAAACAAACCCAGCCTATCGAGGATGTTTACCACGTCAGACAGGAAAGTTTGTCGCCTCATGAGTCAACTGAAATACAGGAAAGCATGAATCGAATTGATCAGTTTATTGCGGCTTTACCGGAAAAACAGCGACAGATAATTCATCTCCGCGACGTTGAAGGATACAGCTACAATGAGATCTCTGAAATTCTGGAGCTGGACTTGAATCAGGTGAAGGTTAACCTTTTCAGAGCCAGGAATGCAGTGCGTGAGAAACTCATAAAGATCAACGAGTATGGACTTTAAAGAACGAGAAGATCTGCTTAAAAAGTACTGGAATTGTGAAACGTCGCTGGAGGAAGAAAAGCAGCTTCGCGAATATTTTGGTAGCGACGACATTCCAGAGCAGTTGAAGGAGACAGCCAGCATGTTCCGCTATTTTGAGGAAGCCAAAAAAAAATCGCTCAACGATTTGGCTTTCGACGGCCAGGTCATGCGTAAGATAAATCCTCGACAGGGACAAATGAGGCGCCTGTTTTATAACTCCATGCGGATTGCTGCGGGTCTTCTTGTTGTAGTTGCTGCAACATGGTTTATCAGAACAGAAGTAAGACAAACTATACCGCAAGAGATGGTCGATACCTATGATGATCCGGAACTCGCTTTTGAGGAAACCAAGAAAGCATTATTGATGATCTCGAAAAGCTTCGGCACAGCCGAGCAACAGGCTCGAAAGATAAATATGTTCAATGAGGCGCAGGAAGAAATTCAAGGAACTAATTGATTTTATCGCTTCAACTCAGAAAACAAGCACTAAAAAGAAATAAAAAATTATATGAAAAAGATTATTGCAGCAGGGGTGATCATGATTATTGCCTTAAATGGAGCATTTGCACAGGACGCTATCTCAAAGTTTTTTAGCAAATACCAAACAGACGAGTCGTTTAGCTCGGTCACTGTGTCAAGTAAAATGTTTGGCCTCTTTACTAATTTGGAAGCTGATACACCCGAAGACAAAGAGATATTGGATGCAATCAGCAAACTGAAGGGTTTGAAGATCCTGGCAAAGGATGATGCGCGTGCGTCGCGTGATCTGTATAAGGAAGCTTTCTCTCTGATTCCATTAAAGGAATATGAGGAGTTGATGGCTGTTCGCAGTGACGACAAAGACATGAAATTTTTTATCAAAGAAAATTCAGGAAAGATTTCTGAGCTACTTATGGTAATGGGTGGAAATGAACAATTTATGGTGATGAGCCTTTTTGGAGAAATTGATTTGAAACAAATTGCTCGCATAGGTAAGAAGATGGATGTGAAGGGCCTGGAACACCTCGAAAAAATGAATGACGGTAAGAAGAAAACGAACTGATATCAAATAGGCTGAATCTATAACTTTTGAATTAACTTTAACGTTGCAAAGAACATGCGTTACATCTTGATGTTGTTAATAGTTCTTTTTTCTGTGGTTGCTCAGGCGCAAACTCGAACTACAGAGAACCTTCAGAAAAAATACAATGATTCGTTTGCCTTGTTCTTCTACAGCAATACCCTGCGAATGGTAAACGTGTCGGAAGACAAAGAGTTTGACGAACTAATCAAGGACATTGAAAAGATGAAGTTCCTGATGATCAAAAAAACTGATTTTGAAAATTCGGATTACAAAAAGTTAATTGCGGACTACAAGTCTGAAGCGTTTGAAGAGATGATGACCAGCAGGCACGAAGGAAAAAATTTTGATGTCTATATGAGGGATGGGAAATCAAAAGGGATGATTGTTACTGTGAACGACGACGAGAATTTGTTTGTACTTGATATTGTCGGTAGTTTCCCTTTGAATAAAGTAACCAAGCTCTTCAGTACCATTGACGGCAGCTCCGAGATTGGAAAACGTATTAAGGAATTTGCATCCTCGGATGATAAATCGGAGAAGACTCACTGAGATCACCTTATTAAATATTCGTAGCATGTTCTGGCCGCAATCAGATGTTGTAAATCAATTTTGAGTGGAAACAGTTTTAACGATCAGCAACCTAACAAAGAAGTTTAGAAGGCTTACCGCTGTAAATAATCTGAACCTTGAGGTGAAGGCTGGCCAGGTATTTGGAATGCTTGGACCGAACGGTAGTGGAAAGACGACTACACTCGGGATGTTGATGAGCGTTATTAATCCAACCTCCGGATCCTATCGTTGGTTTGGTGAGGAACCGTCAAATCAAATCAGAAAGAAAATTGGAGCGGTTCTCGAACATCCGATTTTCTATCCATACCTGAGCGGTCAAAAGAATCTGGAGTTAAATGCGATGATCAAGGAATGTCCGTCGGAAAATATTGCTAACGTATTAGACCTCGTCGAGTTAACCGACCGTCGAGATGATAAATACAAAACGTATTCTTTGGGGATGAAGCAACGTCTTGCGATCGCCTCAGCGCTGCTCAATAATCCCACTGTTTTAATATTAGATGAGCCGACCAATGGACTTGATCCTATGGGTATTGCTGAGATACGCGAGCTAATAAAGAAGATCGCAGCTAATGGGAAGACGATTATTCTTGCCAGCCATCTGCTGGATGAGGTTCAGAAGGTGTGTACACATTTTGCAATCCTCAGAAAGGGCAGCCTGATTCACTGCGGACCAGTAGAGGAAGTGAATGCGGGTAGCGAAACCGTTGAAGTCCGCGCGGATACAGAACGCCTTAATGAATTGCTGCAAAAGTTTGGAGGGACCAGTGCAGTGGCGAGAGAAAATGGTTTTTTCAACGTCACCCTTAAGGAAAGTTTTAGAGGGAAAGATTTAAATCAATTCCTTTTCGAAAATGGTGTGGTTGCTGATCATCTTGTAACGAAGAAAAGAAGTTTGGAGAAAATGTTCCTTGAGATACTATCGGAATCAAATTGATACTTAATGCTGCATCTACTGAAAGTTGATCTCAAGAAGCTTACCAGCTACCGTACATTTTGGGTAGTCTGTGGGTTGTATTTCCTTACGCTGGGTTTTGGTGCGGCAAGCGGCATGGAATTCTTGAAGTGGATTGAGAGGACGTTCAATTCATTCGGGCAGAACTTAAATATACAACGCGTACCTCTTTATCATTTCCCAGACATTTGGATGAATCTCATTTGGTTCGGGGGACTATTAAAAGTTGTTCTGGCTATCATGGTCGTCATTTCTATTACTAACGAATACACTTACAGGACCCTTCGGCAAAATATTATAGATGGACTAAGTCGATCGGAATTTCTTACATCCAAGATACTTACCAATGTGTTACTCAGTTTAATGAGTGTAGCAATGGTTTTCATTATCGGATTAATCGCCGGGTTAATCTACAGTCCTATTATCGAACTCGATCGGATCATCACAGATCTTGAATTTTTTCTAGCATACTTCCTTGAAATATTCTTTTTCCTTTCATACGCGCTCATGCTCGGGATACTAGTTCAGCGATCGGGTTTGACCATCATATTACTCCTGCTATCACAGATGATCGAATCAATCATTGTTGCTAATATCGATGACTATTGGCCATGGATGGTACCGTTTTTCCCAATGAGATCCATTTGGAATTTGATAACTTTTCCTTTGCCACGTTATGCCTTCCAGGAGATCCAGGATTATGTGGCGCTCGGGTCAGCTGCAATTGTAGTTGGCTGGATATTTCTCTTCAATTATTTCAGTTATCTGAAACTGAAACGCTCGGACATTTAACGCGTCCAGAATCTTAAATTGGAACCGTTTCTCAGTTGAAATCGCCGTCGTTTTCTTCGATAAATGACGAATTTTTGTGGATATTTTTGCTCAAAAACGGAGCAAGTATTCTCATTTAAAATATCATCCGATCGTCGATCTTAATGAATGAATGACGACGTGCTCTCGTCTCGCTCGCAAAAAAGTCGTCTCTTTACAAGAGTAAATTGAACGGCTATGAAAACGAAAATTGTGCTTTTGGTAAGTCTGTCAGTTGTTCTTTTTCAATGCAATACCGAAGAAAATATCGCAAAGTCTCCATTGTGGGGCGTCGATTATTCTGAAGAGAGCACGACAGCGTTTGTGCAAGGGGCTATTGAGCAACAAAATGCTGGCCCGAAGATAGTTTATATCGCCAATGAAGGATCTCTGCGACCAGACCAGGAAGATCGTCACACGATTTACCTAAAATTCGAAAACGGCGAATCATTGCAAATACTTGTAACTAAGAAGACGGTGGATAATAACTATCATTTTCCTGGCGTCGAGTCTGAAAACCAATTGTTGTCGGCAGTATTTAATGGTGTTCCACTGGAACTGGCGGAAAGTTCAATATCCATTCAACCGCGCCTCGAAGAAAATAAGTTGAATGTTATAACGAACATGCATACGATAAATGCCGGTGATTTCAATGGAGCGTTGAGCAGAATTCCCTTGCTGAAGGGAAGTAACTAAACTGGAATAGTAAGCATAGCCTGTTCGGGCCGCTTATGAATCATGGGGACTTTAACCATGGAAGAAACTTCTATGGTATACACTCCAAATTCTTCGATCACATTTCCTTTTATTTCATAGAAACCCCTTCCTCGGAAGGGGTATTTTCTTGCAATGTCCGGAAAATGGACAGTGTCAAAAACGTCACCGCGTTTGTCATAAAAAGTTCCAAAATGCATCACCTCACCTTTGGAAGTACTGGTATCCTTCGTAGTAACACAATAACCCACAATCTGCACAGGTCGTTTTATGAATCTGGGAAGATCATTTGCCAAATTGTAATTCTCTAAATTCTGTGAGATCAGTTTGAAAGGATTGCACAGGGGAAAGCCCAACAATTCCATTTCGTCGTATGCATCATCGAGTTCATTTTTTTCGAACGCGGGCAATGGAAATTCTTTTGGTTCAGTATCAAACAAATCAACTGTTGTTTTATTTCGGGCTTTCACACCACTGAAAAACAACATCGCGCTCCATAACAATTGTTGCTTAGTCTTTCCAGTGAACCTGAATGCACCAATCCGAATAAGAATTCGAATTTGCTCCAGCCCAAGCGTTATGCGCCTGAGAAAATTGTCCAGGCTTTTGTAAGGTCCGCCGATATCGCGTTCCATCGAAATCTGCTGAGCAACTTTCGTTTCAAGGCTTTTCAAATGAATAAAACCGATGTAGACTTTTTTGTCATAAATGGTTGTATTGTATTCGCTCAGATTTACGCATGGTGCTTCGATCTGTGCACCGTTCATTCTTGCCTCATGAAAATAGAATTCAGTCTTATAAAATCCGCCAAAGTTATTGATCACGCCCACCATGAATTCGAGCGGGTAGTGCGCTTTTAAATATAGACTTTGGTAGCTTTCAACAGCATAACTTGCCGAGTGACCTTTTGCAAAAGAGTAGCCTGAGAAGCTTTCGATCTCATACCACACCCGATCAATAATCTTTTGATCATATCCCTTCGTTCTGCAATTTTCAAAGAACCGATCGCGCACGCGATGAAATTCTTCACGAGACCTGTATTTACCCGACATTGCTCGGCGTAACACATCCGCTTCTGTTAAGGTGAGGCCAGCGAAGAAATGGGCAACTTTGATCACGTCCTCCTGGTAAACCATCACTCCGTAGGTCTCTTTCATCAGATCGTCCATTTTTGGATGGATGGTTTCGTAGGTTCCACCGTTTCGAACAGCGTGAAAGCGTTCAATGTATGCCTTCATCATTCCGGAACTTGCTACGCCAGGTCTGATGATCGAGCTGGCAGCCACGAGCGTCAGATAATTATCGCACCTTAATTTTCCAAGTAGCATGCGCGTTGCCGGCGATTCAACATAGAAACAACCCATTGCTTTGCTGTTCCGCATGAGCTCCTTGATCTTCTCGTCTTTCTTGAATTCGGAAAAACGATGTACGTCAACGTCGATGCCCCTGTTCTTTTTTACCAGCTTCACGGTTTCTTTTATGTGCCCGAGCCCTCGTTGACTGAGGATGTCGAATTTGTAAATTCCGAAATCTTCAGCATTGTGCATTTCAAAATGGGAGACCGGTAAACCTTTGGGCGGGGTATCGGTTGCGGTATACGCATATATTGGTTTTTCAGTAATGAGCACGCCTCCCGCGTGAATTGACATGTGTGATGGTAACTCCTTTTCGACGATGTATTCTGCGTACGCATGGATGGTCTTCCAAATATCGTCCCTGTCAACACGTTCCTTGCGACTCTCAACCATTTCATCAATTTCACTTTTCGGTAGACCGAAGACTTTTCCCAGTTCTCGCAAAATCGATCGACCCTGATAGGTGACATGTGTCCCCAGCAGGCAAACGTGGTTTAATCCATATTTTTCAAATATGTACTGATAGATTTCATCACGGTTATTCCATGCAAAATCAATATCAAAGTCGGGAGGTGAGGTGCGTTCTTCATTGAGGAATCTTTCGAAATACAAGTCCAACTCGACCGGATCAACATTTGTGATACCGAGGCAATAAGCTACTGTACTGTTGGCGCCACTTCCCCTTCCCACAAATTCAAACCCTTTTGACTTTGCATAGTTTATGATATCATAAGTAATGAGGTAGTATGCAGTGAAGTTCTTGTTTTCAATAATGGATAACTCCTTCTCAATACGATCTTCCCAAATCGCTTTGTTATCGCCATAGCGTTGCTTGTAACCTTTGATGGTCTCCTTTCTCAAAAGTTCTGAATCGTCTTTCTGATTGCCAATGAAGAATTTTTTATTCTTGTCTTCATTCTGATTGCATTCAATTGAACATTGGCTCAGCAAATCGTTCGCGTTGCTGACTAATTCCGGGCAGAGATGAAATCTTTCAGCGGCAGCTGTAACGGGTAACATGTACTCATCCCGATTTGCTTGCTGGTACTCAGCGAGTTTACTCAGCAAGGTGTTGTTTGCCATGCAACGGAGTAGTCGATGTGCATTATGATCTTTATAAACGAGTTTACCATTCTTTCTTTCGGGTGGTAGAAAAGTCACCGGATGCCATGCAACAAATTTATCGTTCCATGTTTCACGTTCCTTGGATACTGAGTATTGGGTAAGGTCTTGCTTTGCAACCCCAATGAATTCATTCGCACGAAGTGTCTCTGGATGATTTTTTCCAAAAGGATAAATTGTAAAGATATCCTCCGATTCGGGCGCGCGAACTGGAAAAGAGGAGTTTTCCCGATTCTTGTATGAAAGGAATCGGTTGATCGTTTCGAATCCTGAGTTGTTTTTCGCGATTGCAATGTAAAGCAACTGATCTCCGTTCCGGAATTCAACACCCACCGCCAGATCGAGGTCGTACGGTTCTTTACCAAATTTTGTGAGGCCATTTTTTAACGCACGGTTTTTCTCGCATATCCGCAGCATCTCAAGATAGGAGGCCGTATTATTAATTTCGGTCAGCGCAAGCTTGTGAACTTTGCATCGTTTTGCCTCGTTGAATAGCGCCTCTATCGGCAGAGTACCATACTTGAAACTAAATCCTGTGTGACAATTGAGATACATGGGTGGAAAATGGAAAGTGGAAATTTCGTTCTCAGCCTTTATTTACAGTTCTATATCATCGTGCACTTTGCCTTGAGATTCCAACAGACGACCTCCTAACCATGGTTGTGCTTCTACACCTAAATCATCACATAACCGATCCGCCAAACATAATATCGCGGTAGTGAATCCATTTTTTTTCGCTTCGTGCCAGAACGGTTATTCGATCACAGAGAAAATGCTGACTGTAGGGTAAGTCTTTCAGGTATACCCATGACTTTAAGAAGTCTTCAAGACTGATATTTTTTGCTATTGAAATATGGGGAGTATAGTTGATATCCTCCTTTACCAGCTTTTCGAAAATATCTCTGATCGGATATTTGTTAACGACATCGAGGTAGATCGTGCGTGAGGATCCATATCGAAACACATTTAGATTTTTTATAAACACATTAAATGGTTTGAAGTGTGTTGCTTTTGATTCCACATGTTGTATCATGTCGCTGATGTGTTCGTCGCTATATTTAAAAAGCGAGATGTTTGCCTTTGAATACCGGTCTTCAAATTCGTGACCGATTAAGAATTGGACGTCATCCTTTAAAACGGAAACATCGCTGGCGATGTGCGGTGGTGGCGATATCAAGAATAACAATTCCTGAACTGGGTTTTTAATCAATCGTGTCATATCGTCTTTTTGTTTTCTATTTCAAATTTCCCTTGAACATGTTCATATGCATTCGAACCCGGTTGCTCACATCGAGGGTTGTAGCTCTTATCAATTTTTCAGCACCGTGCCGGTGTTTGATATGATCAATTGCCTGATAGAGGTTGATGGATTCTTCGGTGTCATCGAACAGGCTGATCTGATGACTTCCATGTACAAGACCGCTGAGCCTCACGCCCACCAGACGGATAAGCATCCTTCTGTTGTAAAGTTTATTGAATAACTCGGTGACTACCCGAAGGAGTACATGATCCGACGCCGTGTATGGAATTTGGACTTGTTTTGTTTCTGTGTCAAAATTTGAATAACGGATTTTCACTGTGACACAAGAACAAAGTTTCCGTTGCTCACGCATCTGAAACGCAACTTTCTCAACCATTGCGATCAGAAGGGATTTTAATTTTTTTACGTCGATAGTATCCTGGTCAAAAGTGCATTCTGTGGATATGGACTTTTGCTCCATATAAGGAACGACAGGAGATTCGTCGATGCCATGAGCTTTATTCCACAAGCTTATCCCATTTTTTCCGAAAGCGCTGATAAGAAACTTCAAAGGCATCGCACGCAACGTTTCGACCGTACGCACTCCCATGTCATACAAGAAGGCTGAAGTTTGTTTTCCGATCATCGGGATTTTATCCACCGATAAAGGGGCCAGAAATTCTTTTTCTGTGCCAGCTTCTATATGTTGTTCGGCATTGGGTTTAAATTCTCCGGTAGCAACTTTGGAAACCAGTTTGTTAACAGACATCCCCATAGAGATTGGAAGATTGGTTTCCTTTACTATTTTTTTTCTTAGCTCAACAGCCCACTTGAATGCTCCAAAATACCGGTCCATTCCGCTGGCGTCGATATAGAATTCGTCGATAGACGATTTCTCAAAAAGAGGTGCCGAGTCTGCAATGATTTCTGTGACCAGG
The DNA here is from genome assembly GCA_023412765.1 of Bacteroidota bacterium. Classification (GTDB taxonomy): domain Bacteria; phylum Bacteroidota; class Bacteroidia; order Cytophagales; family Cyclobacteriaceae; genus Chryseolinea. Next base: position 23,031 of record JAEZBX010000199.1, on the reverse strand, counting down.
TGCGATGCTACAGTATAAGCTTCGACATCGCCAGAGATTACGATCGCGTCGGGACACAACTGAAGAGCAAGATAGACGGGCATGGCGGAGTGAACTCCATATTTTCGGGTCTCGTAACTGCAGGCTGCCACCACACCGCGACGACTGCTGCCTCCAACAATAAGCGGTTTACCTTTTAAGAACGGATTGCGCTGGCATTCCACCGCGACAAAGAATGCATCGAGATCCAGGTGAATGATGTTCCGTTCCATGTCGCTAATTAACTAAAAATATTAGTTAAATGTTTTGATATTAAACTAAATTTTTTAGTTTTGTAATGCTAATTGCCATAGCGACCCGTTTCCGCCTCTTACCACCTCCGGTAAGGGGAGGGCAGCGGTAATTTTAAACAATATTGAAGCAGATGATGTCAACTCAACCTTAAACTTTGAACTTTAAACTTTAAACTTTAAACTTTAAACTTTGAAAAGTCTATGGCAATTGTAAACAAGAACTTAAAATACCTTCGCGTCCAACAGGGTATGACCCAGAAACAGCTAGCAGAAAAGCTCGGGTTGAAGCAGGCAGCAATTGGTGCCTACGAGGAAGAACGCGCTACACCACCGCTGGCATCTTTGCTGGATATTATTAAGATATTTAACGTCAACCTCGACGATCTTGTGAAGCAGGATCTAAGCAGGCTATCGGAGAAAGAAAGGCGAGCCAGCTCGTCAGGTAAAAGAGAAGTATTAGCAATAACTGTTGACAGCAACAACAAGGAAAATGTTGAATTGGTGTCATACAAAGCTTCTGCCGGATACTTGTCCGGGTATCAGGATCCGGAGTTTGTAAAGGATCTTCCCAAGATCAGCATGCCGGTATTGCCGAAAAATAAAACCTATCGGGCTTTCGAAATACAGGGAGACTCTATGTTACCACTGCAGCCCGGCAGTATCATTTTTGGTGAGTATGTGGAGAATATTGGTGCAGTGAAGAACGGAAAGCTTTACATACTCGTCACCAAGCAGGATGGAATTGTCTTCAAGAGAGTTTTCAACTTTGGCGAAACGGACGGTAAGTTCCTGTTGGTTTCCGACAACAGGCAGTACGAACCTTATTCAGTGGATGCAACCGACGTCCTGGAATTATGGAGCGCAAAAGCTTTTTTTTCCAACCAATTCCCCGATGTCCAGAATAGCTCTGTGTCTATGGATCACCTCGCTCACACGGTTCTGGAGTTGCAGTCAGAAGTAAAAAGATTAAAAAAGAAGGCTTAGCTCAGGGAACCTTCAGAATCAAAAAATATGGTAAGTGAGTGCCGAAGGCGGGACTCGAACCCGCACAGCTTGCGCCACACGCCCCTGAAACGTGCGTGTCTACCAATTTCACCACTTCGGCGTATTAGTTTAAAGTTGAAGGTTCAAAGTTTAAAGTTGTCGAAGCCTCAAACTTGAACCTTAAACTTTAAACCTTCAACTTAAAAGTGCCCAGGACTGGACTCGAACCAGCACACCGGTAAAGGCACTACCCCCTCAAAGTAGCGTGTCTACCAATTTCACCACCTGGGCAGGTGTTTTTCTTTGAATTCTGAGGGCGACAAAAGTAGCAACGTTTTCAGCATTTAACAAAGCTTTTATACGAATCGGCGGGGTCTAATTCCCACTTCCAGCATTTATAATTTGAAAGCTCCATTCGTCGGGTGTGGTGCTGTGCTGGAAACTTGCCAGGGCCTGCATACGTAAGCAATTTCAATGCGAAGGGGGTCGGAGATTTAGCGGCCCGCTGCTCAAATGTGATAGGCAGGGTTAAAGCCGACTCAATTAAGAAATTTCAATTGCCACTCCAACAATTCTTTCTTCATCATGAACGTCCGCTCGGTTACTACGGTTTGGTAGATGTTCATTGCCTGCAATAAAAGGTCAAGTGCCTCGGTATTAAAAGATGGATCTCTAAAGTATTCGTGATTTTTCGAAACATATTGTTGCAGTGTTTTTTGATCTGCTTCATTCATGTATTTGCAATACTCGGAATTCGAAATTATTTCGTTCAACCTTTCTTTTATACCTATCTCGTTGTTCTTTACTTTGGCAATCACAATTTGCACCTGCGTTAAAGGAAGGTTACCATAATAAATCGGACTTAGATCCTGCATCATCTGCGCATGCATTTTTAGATCTTCGTCGGTGGTTTCAGATGCCTGGAACAACTCGCTATACCGCTGTCGAACACGTTCAGTCTGACCGTGCCCAGAGGAAGCATTAATAAAAAAGGATACTATTTTACGATCGTTTTCAATAAGAGAATTCTCCATGCGGGATAATTCTGCTTCTAGATCAATAATCAGTTTCGTTGCATCAGACCGTTTGTATCTGATACCTGCGAATTCAAATTCCTTTACAGGTATTTCCTTCTGTTTTATAAGTTTAAGATGGTGCAAATCTGTTTTCAAACCCTCAACTTCATAGGGTAGGCTCAACGTTGTTTCATTCAATATTTCTTCAAGTTCCTTTTCTGCAACATCACCTTCAACATTTTTGAGGTTGAATGTGCTGACGTTTCTAAAATTAAAGTATCCTTTGTAGCGATTGTTTATTTGGTATTTTTCTGAGTCAGCGTTGTATAGTTTTTGAAACAAATCAAAGTCGAGAACTTCTGGTGATTGCTCGAATTGTACGTGAGCATATAACTTCTCCGTTATATTTTTTTGTAATGATATTGGATCCTTAAAAATTGTCCATGCTGAAGCAGTAACTGATTTGGAAGAAATGTTCAATTTCTTTAAATGCGTTTCCCTGTCTTCTATACTTGGATGCGATGCCCATTGATCCTTGATAACAAGTCTTGTTTTGTTTGATGCGGCAAATGAGTTGCCATTTACCTGCGGCAATCCATCTTCGATACGGATACCATGCTGATCGGCAAAATGTTTCATTATCGCCGAGTGCTGCGGATAAACATTGTCGGGCTTAAGGTTTCGAGTCCGCATTTGTTCATAATATTCGAACAATCTGCTGTATGCAGCATCCGCCAATTCTAAACGTCGTAAAGATGTTGCAAGATGCGCTGATCCACTCACGTAGGCGGAAACGGCGTCTGCATGAAACTCCATCTGACGGGATAGCGCCATGTAGTTCTTATTAACCACTCGATAAACATTTTGAAGCAACCATTGAATACCGGCCACAATCTTCACAGTTATGTTGGCAAAAAACGCAAAGTAACTGCTGATATTTGCCCAGCTTTCCAGCGTGCGGCCGTAGCCCTCATTGTCATACAATAAATTGTATATAATATGATTCACATTGTATACATAGCTTCCTAATTTCATACTCCTTTGCGAAAAATGTCCGAACTCATGAGCAAGTATTGATTTAAATTCGCTGAGGTTAACGGAGTTCACAAGTCCAAGTCCGATCTGAAGGTTTTTACGAATAGGTAAGAACATGCTCCAAAAACCGGAGTCATAAAAGACTGATGCGTTTACATCGGATGATAAGTATATTTTTTTTGGGAATTCTGACTGTGTCTCGTGAGTTAGCGTTCTGATGAACGAGAACAACTCGGGTTGATCGCTTTCGCTGATCTCTACTAAATGTGAACGGTCCGTTTTGTTTCTCTTAAAAAGAAATTTCAGAAGGAAAAATATCACCATCGCGCCCAGGCCCACCAAACCGATGCCGATCATTAGCGTAAGGAAGTTGGGAAAATTTGATACCAGCAAGAATCCACCAACAGCGCATAGAATGGCAAATCCTAAAGCAGCGGTCATTAATATTAAATAGGTAAAAACAAAAAATACAATCGCTAGCAAAACCTTAGCAACCTCCTGCTTGAATTGTAACGATGGTTTTAGAACATTTTCATCTACACCCTTCGGAGTGACTGGATAATCGATAGATAATGCGGACATCGTTGAATATTTAGGATCAACAGTTAGGAGAGGGGGCTAATAACTTAATTACGTTGCTCGCTGAGAGGTAACTTGACAAGGCGGTCAAATAAAAAAAATTAACGGCATTTTGATTCGGAATATAATGCCCAATCCCTTGAATTATACCTCAGAAAGCGGTACATTGATTTAGGCTGCCAACATTGTGTATGAAAATAATTGCGGTCTTTATCTTTCTAATCTGCTCCGCCTTTTCATTTCTGGCGTTCCCGCAATGCAAGGACATTTCCGGTTCAGCCTCCGACGATGTAATAGAAAAGTACGTCCTGTTGGAAGATGCTTTCAAACAAAAAAATTTTTCAGCCGCGAAAGGTCCGCTTAACTGGTTACTTAGGCATTCGCCTCAATTTAATACTAACGTCTATATCAAGGGTGTGGAAACATACAATGCTCTTGCCGCAGTTGAAAAGAATGTTAAGCAAAAGAATGTGTATATCGATTCGGTTATAATCATATATGATCTGCGCATGAAGAATTGTGGGGAGAAGGAGAATGTTATGGGTCGCAAGGCAATTTCCTTTTTCAATTATTATTACAACGATGAATCCAAAGCGAAGCAGATGCTTTCGATGATGGATGAGGCTATCGACCTTGGTGGCGAGAAAGTATTAGATGGCCTGGCAGAAAATTACATGCAGGCGGTAAGAATTGCTAAAAGACAAAAATTATTGTCCGATGATGAGGTACTGGAACGATATGACAAAATTACAAAGATTATCGATTTGAAAATTCAAAAGAGTCAGACACAGAACAAACCTGTCGAGCGCTATCAAAAGATGCATGATGATAACGTGTTAATCCTTTCTGAGTTGGTTGAAATTGATTGCAATTTTGTTCGCACGAAATTAGGGCCACAATTCAAGGCAAATCCGGATGACCTTTCGTTGGCCAAAAAGGTTTTTAACTTCATGCTGAAAGGAAAATGCACGGAGGATCCACTCTGGCTTCAGGCAGCAGAAAAACTTCATTCTAATCAAAAGGATTTTGGACTGGCAAAAATTATAGGCCTCCGTTACCTTTCAATGAAGGATGAAAGAAAGAGCAGTCAATTCTTTGCAGAAGCGTTGGAGCTCGCCAAATCTCAAGGCGACAAAGCGGAAATTATGGGACTGCAAGCACATCTTGAACAAGTCAAAGGTGAATATTCCAAGGCTCGCGATCTTTACCGGAAAGCAATCTCTTTGGATCCGGGAAAAAAGGAGTTCTATGAAAGAATAGGAGATCTCTATCTCAATAGCTTTGAAGAATGCAAGAAGGGAAAATCAAAAGCAGAAGACCGCTTTATTTTTCTGGTTGCATACGATATGTATCAAAAGGCCGGCGAAACTTCAAAGATGGCGGACGCTAAGGAGTCATTTCCGTCGCGCGAAGAGGTGCATGAAATAAATTATCGACCTGGCGATAAAGTGGCTGTCAGCTGTTGGATTAACGAAGAGACTACTATCAGAACACGAAATTAACTTACGCTTGATCTCGCGCTGAATAATTTTCCTTCCGACTGCAGCTCCCTTGTTATCATTGATGCCATCGCCTGAGGATGCTCACTTGAAAAAAGCCCGTGATCAAACTTAAACACGTGTGAAGAATAAACATCCTGCACCTCGCTGGTTGTGTTTGAAGCCCAAACGCTTTTGCACCGAATAAGATGATATTGTCCGTCTCTTACATCAAAAACAACCGGCATTTCGTCTGACAAACCGGAACAAATAAGAAATACCGGGAAATCAAATAACACAATGCCTTCAAGTTCGGGGATAAGGTTAGCATCAAAAAACTCGTATTTAAGCAAGCGGCTCGAAATACCAGCGTTCAATAAAATTGATTGAAGTCCACGCAATTTTTCCTGCATTAGATGCAAGGGACTATTCATCAATCTGAATTGGTCCAACGGTTTCCATTCCAGGGATGGAAATTCGAGGTATTGAAGGACAGGTTTTCCAATATCAAGCTTGTAATCAAACAATGAATAACCGGGAACAAAATATCCTGGATAGAAATATTGCAGCCCAAGCTTTTTACAATAGGCGATCTTTAAATAGATTAAATACTTTCCGAGAGTATACTTCTTATATGCAGGATCATAAAAGCTGCTTATACCTGCTGCGCTAGTTTGCCCTATGTCAAAAAAGCCTACCGCGATTAATTTGTCGCCATCATACAAACATATTTCAGACGTGTTGTAGATGTTGTAATTCGCCTTTCCGAAAAGTAGGGTGTTCAGGGATGATGAGGCCTCAAATGAAATATTCTTTTTGTATGAAGAAAATAAGTGTTCTTTCTCGGGTGTGATCGATGCTTTTCTCACCTCTACTCTAAATCGAGCATTCCTTTTTAAAAGTTTTTGCTCAGTCTTGTCAGACATATATTCCGGGAGGGGTATACGCAGCCAGATGGAGCTGTAAAAGTTGTTTCTGAAATTGAGAAAATTTGTTGTGAAAATAGTCTGTCCCATTCTAAACCAACCTCTTGCGAGATATTGGTCCAGTTCACTGGAATGCAGGACGCGGGGACAATGGACTTCAGCAAACATAACCGTTAAAGGTACGAAACTTATCTATCAGACTTAAAATCAATCTTTCGATCAAGCCTGTCTTTCACTACAACTAAAATTCTAACCGCAACGATACTCATGAGATAATTTGAATATGGTCTACATGATAAAAATGGAGTTATAACAGCATGTTTGCCTTTGTCGGTTCTACTAGCAAAGCATTCATAAATTAACAAACGAAGGCTGCAACTGTTGGAATGCCACGATGTTTTTTCTTCACGTTTCCCCAATTGACATACCACGTCTGTAAAAAGCGTTTTGTCGTCTGAATTTAAAGTCTTAGTTTTTATCCTTATTACCTACTAAGTCATGAAAAAGTTCGCCCATTTCTTACCGGCTTGTATTGCTGTAGTCCTCGTGATTACATTCATATCTCCGCAGGCATCCGCTCAAAATCAAAAAGGCAAGTTAAAAGCGTTGATAATCGATGGACAAAGTAACCACGGAATCTGGCCAAAGACTACCGCCATGATGAAAGACTATCTTGAGCAAACGGGCTTATTCACGGTGGATGTTGAACGCACTGCGATGGCTTGGGTAGGGCCACATAATGACGCTGATCCAACGCTGGGTAAAGAAAAAAGGCTACAGCTCCTGGAACAATATCCTGCAGGGAGCAAGAAGGTGACATCTGTGGAAAAGCCTGTGACGGATCCTAATTATAAACCAGATTTTGCGAAATATGATGTAGTGATCTCAAACTTTGGATGGCAGGCGGCACCCTGGCCGAAAGAAACACAGACCGCTTTCGAGAAATATGTGAGGGACGGTGGAGGATTCGTGCTGGTCCATGCGGCCGATAATTCTTTTGGAGACTGGGTTGAATTCAATAAAATAATTGGAATGGGTGCGTGGGGAGACAGAAACGAAAAGGATGGACCGTATGTATATTATGATGACTCCGGAAAGCTCATAAGGGATACGTCGAAGGGGACAGCTGGCTCGCATGGGAAACAGTATGAGTTTCTCATCACAACGCGCGACAATTCTCATCCGATTACAAAAGGTATGCCCACGCAATGGCTACACGCTCAAGACGAGTTATACGATCGTTTGCGTGGCCCGGCAGAAAATATGAAGATCCTTGCAACTGCTTACTCTGATGAGGAAAAAAATGCATCTCCTTTTTCACCCCTTAGAGGAACAGCGCGTCATGAACCGATGATGCTAACAGTTAACTATGGAAAAGGTAGGGTATTTCAAACACCTCTAGGGCACTCCGACTATTCTATGGAATGTACCGGCTTCATCGTCACACTACAGCGTGCAGCTGAATGGGCAGCTACCGGCAAAGTAACGGTAAAGATACCTTCCGATTTTCCTACCGCCGACAAGGTGAGTAAGAGAGAGTGGCAAGGCAAATAAGCTTTACTTTGACCAGGTCTTAGTCAACCCACCGTCTATCCCAAATACAGGATCGGATTTGGGAATAGGTAGCCCTGCGATATTTTCGTCTGCCCGCGGCCGTTCGCCGGGTTTACCTTTTAGCACATCCCAGTCACGGCCTTCCGGATAAGCGCCGACTACAGCGAAGTCGTTGCTGGCCTCGAGTTTTTTGTGACCTACACCGGCAGGGATAATAATTACATCACCAGCTTTCACGCGAAGCCTTTCGCCCGATTCGCCGCCAAGGTGTAACAATGCTGATCCAGCATAGACTCCCAGTACCTCATGCGACGTACTATGATAATGATGGTAAGAGTAAATTCCATTATCCCATGAGTTGGTCCAGTTGTTAGCTTCGAACACGTCAATAACCTTCGATGCATCTTCTTTATCGGATAACACTCCGCGATAGATCAGAAGGGGAAGCTTACTATTGGGAATCCTCCCGTCATCCTTAAACTGGTATTTCTCCGATTTAACATTAGCAGCAGCCATAAAAATATTATTAGGAATCGAGATTGAAGCCAAGCCAAACAGTGACAAAACCTTTCTTCTGTTCATAATTGCTCTTTCTTTCTAACAAAACTCATAAAAAAAGGATACAAGTTTTCAATTGGGTGTTTGTGTAATAATACGGTCACGGATGTTGATTTTTTCATCACAACTACGACTTCCCTGGAGGAAATAAGTCCGTGCTATGCCAAAACACGATCAAATTCGATGTTCCAGAGCTACACTGCATTTTGGTACGGTAGTTTCTAAACTTCATATGAACTGATGTTTAACAAAAATAATATTCATATGAAAAAAATGATTTTGACCGCCTTTGCCGCTACGCTATTCTGTATCGGTTCTATGGCACAGGACAGCACCTCGATCAATAACAATCTTCGCGAGGGTGCACAGGAGACTGAGGAAGCTGCAGAAGAAGCAGGTAACGAACTTAGACAAGATGCAAACGAGGTACAGCAAGATGCGGAAGAACAAATTGATGAGACAAAACAAGACGCACAGGATGCTGGCAACGAACTGAGACAGGGTGCAGAACGCACGGGTGACCAGATTGAACAAGGCGCAGAAAATGCCGAAGATAAAGTAGAAGATGCTGGCAATCAAATCGAGCAAGGTGCTGAAAGAACAGGTGATCAAATAGAAGAAGGTGCAGAAAGAACAGGTGACCAAATTGAGCAAGGCGCTGAAAGAACTGGAGATCAAATTGAACAAGGAGTTGAAAGAACTGGAGACCAAATTGAACAAGGAGCTGACAGAGCTGGTGATCAAATTCAACAAGGCGCCGAGCGTGTAGGTGACGAAGCGCAGCAAGGTGCAGAACGTGTAGATGAAACTATGCAAGATGGCACTCCAACGGATGATGGTAGCCCATCAGCTGATAATAACAATTTTAATTCAAGCGACGCTAGTACAGCATCTGCTCAGCCTGCTGAGATAGAAGTACTGGAAGACAAAGAAGGTCCTAACAATCAAGTGATTTACAAATACCAAGGTGGTCTTTATTATGTTGACCGTGAACAGGAACAATTAGTGAAAATTGAAGAGTCACAATTGAAAGACGCTGAACACGAAGCAATCATAAAAAACTCGATGAATGAAAATGAAAATGATAACAATAAGTAATTGAAATAATCAATTATTACTAAAGAGCCCGTGCTTTTACAGCCCGGGCTTTTTTATGCGAAAAAAAATGAGTCACAAAGGCACGAAGACAGTAAGAAGCACAAAGGGTTTTGCAGAGTTTTATCGCAAGGGCGCTAAGACACTAAGAGTCGCAGGTGTTTTTAATTGCCGTCATCGCAATTGCATTACACTTTCTTCGTGATTAGTGTCCTCGTGCCTTAGTGGCAAATTTCGTGTCTTTCTTAATGTGAAAATGAATCGACATCTAAGACGATTTTTTCCAATTTCTTCTCGATCACGTTATTATTTTCGAGATACACATAATAGGCGTTACTGGTATCTTTCAACGAAACTACTCGCTCAACATTTTCGTCGTGGAAAAGAATGGCGGCATAATCGTCGCAGGCATAACCTGCTTTAAACTCCCCTGATTTTATATAAGAGTGATAGAGCGGTCGTCGTGTTGGCTCTGAATCGTAGTGCGGGCAATGACTTCCTTTAAGAAATCCAAGGCAGTTGACCGTCGTGACTTTTTGGGGTCGTGAATCGGTAGTGCCATGTTCAAACCAACAAAGTGACCCTGCGCTTCCACCAGAAAGAATTATTCCCCGTTCCCAGGCAGTTTTTAAAATTTGATCAATCCCTTGCGCTTTCCAGATTGCCAGCATATTCAGAGTATTACCACCGGAAACGAGAATAGCATCCATGCTGAGCAACACTTCTTCGAAGGTTTCACGCTGTTCGTAACTTGATATAAACATGCGTTGTACGAAACCCTTGATGTCGAGTTCCATGCAGCGTTCGTACCAGCGATTAATGATTAGTGGACTATCACCGACAGCCGTCGGCAACAAACACATACGGGGATTTACTTTACCAGTCAACTGCTTTACATAGGGAAGAAAATCAGATATCACCCCTGCGCCTGAAACAAATATGCGTTTTGTAGGGGTCGACAATTGTGTAAATGATATTGAAGATTTACTGAATCAGGCTAACATTATTACGATAGTTGAGCTCGCAATGTCGTGAATGGCGCGGTGCTCTCGATTTTGATGTACTGTTAACAATGACAGCCATCCGAACAAACCCTTGGTCCACACGCGAATATAAACTTGCCATAGGCACGCAGGTTTAAAGGGACGATTATAGTCACGTACTCTTATTCGCATCAGTCGTTGTCCCAACGTTCCACCATATGCTGAAAAGATAGGCTCGTAAAAAGTCCAGGCGGCAGCCAAACCAATCACAATTGTTGGGCGATTCGCTGTTTCCCCAGCGGCAAATATTGCGATGATTATGGCAGTCGCAATCAGCATAAGATCAATCGCTAGTGCCTTATAACGTCTGGCCAAAGATGGACAACCATAAACGCGTCCATGAAGAATAAATGTGCCGGGGGTTAGCGGTTCGTGCTCGTTTTCGTGATGTTCAATTTGTGTCTGTAAGGTGTTCATATGACAGTTTGAGTCATGCTCAAAAAAATTGATATCCTCCGGAGATATCAGAAGCCAGACTATCGACATACCAAATATCGTAAAAAAAAATTCTTTACGCCACGGTGAATTATGGGATTATTGTCCCGGGTCACGGGCGTAATTTTTACTTAGCATTAAACATATATCCCAAATTAAGACTGTGGGAATTCTTGCGCTAACTGGTTGTCGAATGCGATTTTAGACGTGTTTGCGGGAGTTGCAAAAATGTCAGTGGGTATCAAACACGGGGAGAAGTCAACAACCTTCAAATCACGGATGGGAAGGTTGTTGACAAATTGAGGGTGTTATATTCCTCTGTCCCAGAACGGTGGAGGTTCGATACCCAGCGAACGCAAATACACGTATCCCTGGCCTCGGTGATGGATTTCATTGTCAATCCAATACCAGATTGTGAAATAACCCGGTCCTTCATATAGACCGAAAGCACGGTCAACCTCCTGAAAGCGATGGGCTGGAATCTTAGCCCACAGCTGGTTTATTTCATTGGTAGTTTCATCCCACAATTTAAGCAGTGCTTCTTTTGTCGCTGGCACCTTCTTACTGAACACCTCCTGGCCATTCTCCCAATTTCCGGTGACTATTCCTTTCATTCCTGGAACAGCCATGCCTACTATTTCCATTGCGAGTTCAGCAAATGGGCGCATGCCGCCAATGGAGTACTCGTACAATTCCTTTTCAGGAAATGCCTCGATGACGCGACGGGTAAGTTTGCGGTGATTCTGCCAGTGCCGCAGCAGTTGTTCAGGAGATATCACTACTGTTTCGGCTGATACTTTTTCGATGATGTTTTCCATTGTCTTTAGATTTTAAACGATGCACAAAAAAACCTTCAGCATCTGACAACAGTATGTCAGGAATAAATCGACCAATGAATAATTTTTTTTATCGGAACTTAATAAAAACAAAAAGCCGGATTTTATCCGGCCTTTGTCTCGTTTTACCTGTTTCTACTTAATGATAACAGTTACAGCCAACTTATCTTCCAATTCTAATTTGCCAATCTTTCTTTTCGATTCGACCGTCACACCATTGAACAGTATGCGCATCAATCACGGTATATCCTATACATTTTTTCTTAGGAGCCTCAATTGGTTTTGTAACACTTATGAACGACGTTGAACCTACCAGGATCAACATCCACCCTCCGAGCATGATAAGCTTTTTCATAATTGTCATTTTTAGTTAACGTTTTGTCAGAAAATCGAATATCGTGCCGATTTCTTACATCTAAATTGCAAACTGGATCGAAAGGTAAACATGATAAATATCCTTCCAAATAAAGATTTTCGTTATTGAAGTGCTTCTTTAGCCGTTAAATCGCGGAATACGCGCTGGAATTGAAGACTTTCTGGCGCCGGCATTACATACGTCAGAAAAAAATATTTCGAAAAAAATTTTATTTGCGGTGCTCGGCTGTCCCGCTCTGGGAAAATTCGTTAATTTTTTCCACATCAAGAATGATTCGATCGGGACGGAGTGTGACCAACGGATTTATCTTTGGGGAAATTCCGGTCGGCTTGAAATCAAAACGTTGAATTGCTGACTGAAGGAAAATCACCATTTCGGCCATCGCAAAATTATTTCCGATACAAAGGCGCGGCCCTGCGCCGAAAGGGTAGTAAGCCTTAAGTTTTTCCTTTTCGATATTGGATTTGTAAAATCTGCTGGGCTGATAAGATTCCGGATTTTTCCAGAATTTTTCATCGCGGTGTAACCCGTAATAAAAAATAATTATGATACTGCCTTTGGGGAAAGTGAAGTCGCGGAATTTATCATCATCCAGTGATACCCGGTCGCTGATCCACGCGGGTGGATAGAGTCTCATACTTTCCTTAATTACAGCATTAAGTTCATCACAAGTCACACATTCTATAACCGACAGGTTGTGCGAAATCTCCCGTATCTTCGTTAACTCATCGCGGTGTGTTGCAAGCAGATAGAGTGACCATGCCAGAGCATTTGCTGTTGTTTCGTGACCTGCAATTAGAAGGATAAGGATTTCATCTATAACCTGATCTACATGCATAGGCATACCGTTGTCTTCGTAGCGGGTGTCGAGTAACATATCGAGCAGATCATCAAATCTCTTGTTGCTGTTTTTCCTCTCCTTAATAATATTATAAATTATTTGTCGTGCTCCTTTTGCTCTATCAAGGTTGCGTTTTACTTCTCCCGATAAACTGAACCACCAGTTTTTGTGCGGTTGGCGAACTTCTTTAATTACGAATTCCTGGACCTTCTGAATGAATTCACTGAGCTTGCGTTGATCTTCCACAGGCACTTTGATATTGAACAACGAATTGATCACAATTTCAAATGCGAGCTGATACATTAATGGATAAATGTCAATGTTTTTACCCGTGGGAAATGAATCAAGGAATTGGTCTCCAGTTCGTTTAATGATGTTGTACAGCTTGTGGATTTTATCCATGTGAAAACCCGGCTGGATTAATCGACGTTGCTTTAACCAATATTCCCCGTTCGAAGTCAACAATCCTTTTCCAAGAAATTTTCCTAGTTGATCGGTTTGAATAGGCGATTTATGATAATTCTTATGATTTGCTCGTAGCACATGATCTATGAATGCCGGGTCTTGTGTAACAATCATCCTTTTCATGCCCAGGTTGACGGAATAGGTTCCATCAAATCTGGCCATGCTTTCTTCCATTGTGCCGATCGGGTTCTTAACCTGTTTGTAGGTGCGCACGATCGACTGAAGAAAAGTGTACCCGGGAGGCATCGAAAATTTCTTTTCCATCGCTGCAGTCAATGATCGCTGCTAAGGTAGATATGGATCAATGATTCACCAATATTTCTGATCGTTGATCGGGCCACTTGGACGCTAATTTCAGTCGATTACTTTACTCATTAAAGGGATAAGCATTCGCGCGATAACTTCATATCCTTTATCCGACGGATGAAGTCCGTCATAGGTCATGTCGGTTGCGTCGACCGGATATGGATATTCATCTGTGTCAGGATCGAATGGAATGTTTACATACTCGGGGTAGGTGAAATTTTTGTATTCACCTGTCGCAGGATCTTTCAGACGTTTGTATTTCACCATATTATCCAACGTTATTTCATTGCTATGATACAAATCAACAACATCGAAATTCTCATTCTTGGCTATCGATACTACCGCATTTGCAAACTCTTCCAGAGTCTGGCCATCCTTATCCCGGTAAGATCCATATGCGTTGTTGCTCATACCATCGACGTAAACAAAATCTCCCCGTTGCATGGGAGTTATTAGTATGAAATGACCCTTTGGATTAAGGTCTCGCAGCTTGTTTACAATCGTGCGATAAGCGCCGAAAAACGTATCATTTCCGGTATTGTCTTTGTAATCGTTGAACGTGCCGATGCGGTCGCCGTGCCACCAGTCGTTTGTCCCAAGAAAAATTGTGTACACGTCAGCGGCGGTCAGATCCAAAGTCTCAATTTCTTTTGCCACGCGAACAGCAGTCCAACCGTTGAAACCCTTATTTATATAAGATATGCCTGGAAGTTGCTCTGAGACCAATGTCATGTAACCTTTGGTTATACGACTATCAGTCTCATTGGCATGTTCATTGAGGTAGGTAATTGAATCTCCTAATGCCAGCCAGGTTTTCTTTTTTGGTGCACATGAAAAAACAACTATCGAAATTAGGATCAGTTTAAATTTCAAATTCATAAGTGACAAAATGAGGTTGCAATAAATTCTAAACAAATGTTAAGATGTATCCAAGTAAAGCGCCTCCCAAAATAATGAATGCTGTGTTAAGATTCTTAAAAAAATAAGCCGCAAGAAATCCTGCGACGGCGATAACAATGCTTTGCCAGCCAACTAACACCTCGCGTCCCATTTCTAAAATCACTGCTGAAATAATAGCTACCGAGGCAACATTGACTGCGTCAAGAAACACCGACATCACTTTCGACTGCCTGAGTTTTGGAATCAGAGGGTTGAGTAGTGCGACAAAAGCAAATGAAGGTAAAAAGATCCCGATAGTAGCGGCCAAAGCTCCTGTTGCTCCCCCGATCTGCCAACCGATGAAGGTTGCAGATGAAAACACAGGCCCAGGTGTGAACTGACCCACGGCGATAGCATCAATCAGTTGCTCCTTTGAGATTATTCCTGGCGTTACAAGGGCATCGTTAAGAAATGCAAACAGCACATAACCGCTTCCATATAGGATCGCGCCGATTTTCAAAAAAATCCAGAACAACTTTAGATCTGAAATTACAGGGATGAGAACGAGCGGTGTAAAAATATTCGCACGTGCCGACCGCTGCCTGATAAGATATATTAGAACTCCTGCGGCACCTCCTCCGAATAAAACAGCAATTTCGCTGAGCCCGAAAAGCACCAGTGTTGCTGACATTAATCCGAGAGCACCCAACTCGTACGACTTCACTGCTTTCTTTGCAAGCTTGATCATAAGAAAGAGGAGCACCGCCATAATGGATGGCTTGATTCCGTAAATGAATGGCTGGACTTCCGGCAGTTTGCCGAATTGCTGGTATGCCCATGCAAATAGCCCAGTGATCAAAACGGCTGGCAGTATGAAGCAAGCCCCTGCGACAATTAGCCCTTTGAAACCGGCGCGTTCCTGGCCTATATGCATTGTCATCTCTGTTGAGTTAGGACCCGGAATGAGGTTCGTGGCACCAATCAGGTCAAGAAAGTGATCGGATGTCATCCAACTTTTTCTTTTTACAACTTCCTCCTCCATCAAAGCTATATGCACAAGGGGACCTCCGAAAGAAGTACACCCAAGCCTTAGAAAGATTGCAGCGATTTCACGCAAGGTGCTTTTACTATTGTTGATTTTCATTCGTCAACTTCAATTAACTGATCAAGCGGAGGAGCAGGGATCATAATGACGGCTAGCTTAATCAAAAGAGATGTGTAAAAATAACTTATTGCATAAAATGATTGTTAGTTTTGCTCAGGCGGAGTAATCCAGTTGATGTTATGTTGAAGTGGGTACAAAAAATGTTTAGTCGTCCATTTCCTGATCGCATCGATGGACTCAGGTACAATGCCCTACTCGGATACCTGGCATTCCAATTTGTTCAAGCCGTTTTTCTTCTGGTTTATGGTCTGTCACGCCCTGATCTTTATCATATTTTGGTCCCGGCAGCACTGTACAGTTTTCCCACTATTCTTATAGTATTGTTTTTTGCGCGAAGGAACTACAGAGTAACTACGATGGTGTATGTGGCGGCTTCGTACATCGTGCAGTGCGTATATCTATTCAGCATCAGGTTTTCGGTCGAAATGAATTTGACTTCACTTGTTGTATTCGTTATGATCTCAATTCTTGCGTTTGCTGTGATCAACAAAACTTGGGGCTTGTCAATGTTTGTTTTAGGAATTGTGGCGATTGTTTGCAATTATTTTTTAGCAGATGCCGGCTTTAGAAGTGAGGTTACGACATATGATATCAACGGGATATTTTATCATACTGCCGGATATACCATCTTTATGTTCTGCTTTACCTGCTATCTTCTTTTCTTGTTTGAGAAATACATGCGACTGTACCTGTCAGAAAATATCACAAGCAATGATCTTAATGCTAAGCTAAAAGTTTCTGTGAATCTTTTAAATGCTGTCAACGCGGATCTTGAAAAACATGTTGACGCATTATCTAAGGCAAACGTTAAACTTACCAATTATGCGTGGGCGCATGCACATGAGGTGAGGGCTCCGGTAGCGCGGATACTTGGATTATTAAATCTTGTAAAACTTGATCGAGACCTTGACAAGGATTTTTTCACCATCACATTGTTGAATACGGCCCAGGAGTTGGACGCTGTCATCATTAAGATGAACAGAGTGCTCGAGGATGCGACCCCTGAAGATGATGACAAGGGGAAGGAGAAAGACGTCTAGACCTTGAGTCCTACGACGGCAGCCCTTGTTGGTGTTCTTCACCAACAAGCATCTGCACGAGCCAAGTAGGCAAAGGAATAGCTATCATGAAGGTATAGGTATAGGGTATAGGGTATAAGGGCGAAACTTGAACGTCGGTCTCTTGAATCAAAGTATTAGCTGCGAACCAAATTCATTCGTCGCGTTGACATTTACTTCTATAAAATCAAAGAGATTGAATGTGTCAACTAGCACTCCCTATACCCTATACCTTATTTATACCTTATTCCTTATTTCAAAACCTACCAAAACATGACAACGCAGGATTACGCAGTCAGAAATTTGGCATTTAAGTCTGTAGTTTTGTTGGTGAAGAACACCAACAAAGGCTTGTAGTGCAGTACTTCCCAGGTTGTAAAAACAATCCCTGCTAAATATCTATGGAGGAGTCTTTTTCAACTGAAAAAACAGGATTATTCTCTCCCCAAAATATCTTCTTCACTGCGCCCGATGTTTCCATCGCCCACACCTTCGTCTTCATCTTCATCTGAGCTGCTTATCTCAAGATCTGAGTCCTTACTGTCGGATCCAGAAATTTCATCGCGAGTTAAGTCTTCAAGATCTTCTGGAGCCGAGTCTTCCTCCGTCTTCTTCTGCTGAATCTTTTTTGATCGTTCGGATTTCATTGTTAATCGTTTTCATTTTAACAATCTATCCTCATCATGGTTAATCCTACAGACAGGGTTAATCCAATTGTTATATCTTTATGGGCATCGACGTTCAAGTCAATGACATGCTATTAATACCGTAGCAACTTCGGAGCGCACCCCTATACCCTATACCCTATACCCTATACCTATACCTTATACCTATACCTTATACCTCACCTTATTCTCCAATTCCCTTTCCCACCCTGACAAAGCATCAAGGCTTCTTGAGCATGGGGAACAAACGCTTCAAATCTTCTTCAGTAGGACGCGATCCATACTCGCAAACTTCAAATGCTTCGGCGTGTTGTACTTTTGTCGCATATTCTTTCCCATACCATTTTTCCAATGCGGTACGCACTTCCGGTGTTATTCTTACTGAACGGTCAGTAGCCAGCCAGCTCTCTCTCTTGGAAACGTCTTTTGGAACTTTGTCAAGGTAACCTCCGATCCACGGAAGCCATTCGTAGACCTGCGATTCGTGTGCATCGAGCGCGTGGATTTTTTGAGCAAAGACAGAAGAAATGTCGATCGCTATATCTGGCCGGAAGGGATTTGGCCGCTGAAAGAAATCCTGGAAGTAAAGGAACACAGGGTTCTTTTTTAACGGTGGTGTATCTGCAGCAACGTTAGGTACCGCTACCATGTAAGCTGCGTCCTGAACCAGTACGCCGGTATAGCGATGATCAGGATGATAATCGTTGGGCCGTGGAGCAATTACAATGTCTGCGTTCCATTCGCGTATTGCTCGTATTACCTGCAAACGTCTTTCAAGTGTTGGAAGTAATTCGCCGTCGTGATTGTCGAGCACTTCGTATTCAACACCAAAACGTTTTCCTGCCTCTTTTGCTTCATCCATTCGCCTCTTGGCCAACATACCACCGCCCATGGATTGGTGACCTGCGTCGCCGTTTGTTACTGATACAAATTTTACAGCGTGCCCCAGTTTTGCAAACAAGATTGCAGTTCCACCTCCGTCCTGGTCGCAATCGTCCGGGTGTGCACCGATCATAATGATTCGAAGAGGCTGAGTCTGGGCAAAAGAAATGCTTGTGAATATTACGAGCGCTAATGCTAGTGAAAGTTTTTTCATAGAACCTTGGTTTTGTCTGGTGTGATGAAAGTAGTGAAATTGGAGCGAAGAGGGAAGTGCGATGAATCAAGAATCAAGAATAATGAATAATGAATAACGAATAATGAATAACGAATAACGAATAAAGTCGTACTAATTTAGATCTGGCGACCCTATACCCTATACCTTTTTCCCTATCATACTCACACACGTAAACACAAACGTTTGCTATCAAATCACCCACTTATTTCCAGGTTTTTCATAATTATTTAGCCTGGATGGCGTTAATTTGCAGATATTTCATTTGGAACATGTGTAACCATTAGTCTATAGAATGAAGAAGTTGATCATCGCTTGTCTTACAATGTTATTTGCTACGAGCTCTATAAATGCTCAGGATGTAACAGAACCCGAAAAACTCATTCAATACGATCCGTTGTTTTGGAAAGACCAACTTAAACTTGACACCGACCAATGCATAAAAATCAGGGAGATTAATGGTGAATATTACAAAAGCCTTTTCATCGCTTACCAGACAGAGAAGGATGATCGTAAAGCATTGAGGAAGCTTGCGGACAAAAGTTTGATTCAGCGGAATCAGGAGATTTGGGATACGTTTGACTCAAAACAACGGAAGCGCTGGAAGCGAATCTGGCAAGCCAGCATTGCGCACGGCACGCACAGCGAATCTTGAGCAGCCAAAGAAAATTTCAAAAAATTATTTCGTTCAATCTTAGTCGGAGCCGCTTCAATGCGCGCGTGATGTGATATTCGACCGACTTTCCCGATAGGTGTAAATTTCCTGCGATCTCTTCGTTTGTATAATTACCAAATCTGCTAAGGCGAAATATTTCTTTGGTCTTAGATGGGAGTAGATCAATTTCCTGGTTTATCAATTCCAGGGTTTCAGCATATTCAACATCTTCTTTGGTTGAATCAGTAATCTCAGATAACTGTTGGGCTACCTGTTGTTTTAATTTTTCCTGGCTCGCGAGTTTATCAAACTGATCATAGATCTTGTTTCTAACGGACTTGTATAAGTAAGATTCGATGTCAATGATGTCTCGAACAGAATCGCGCTTCATCCAAAAGTTTACAAACACATCCTGTACAATTTCCTGAGCAGTGGTTTTGTCTCGGAAATAGTTATAGGCGACGCAATAGAGTTTACTCCAGTGTGAATTGTAGACCTTCTCGAAGTCCTTTTCGGTCATAAGGAACGCGCCAGTTTAAATGCTTAGGAGATTTGAAATTAGGAAAAGAAAAAATCAAAAAAAAACGTGCAATCGATTTAGGGGTACCGGGTGCCACATCCTTCTTACATATACACAACTATTGCCCAATGGATAAAAAAGAACTTGCGCAACTGATCCATCGCTTGCGAAACGGAACTGCAACAAAAGAAGAAAAGGAACTTTTAGAGAGACATTGGCAGAATTCTATTGACGATAGTTCTGCACTCGATGAGTTGCAGGCAGCCGAAAGAGATCAATTGAAAAGCGAATTGTATTCAAACATTTCAAGCGTTCTAGGCTTTGAGCCGAAGAAAAAAGTTGCACCAATCATCGCGCTGAGTCCATTACTTTATAAAATTGCTGCATCCGTTCTTATAATATGTGCTGCAGCCGGCATTTTGTACTTCAGCAATTCCCCGGTGGTAAGTGAAGTTGCCGCAAACACAGTGCGAGAAGTTCGTACTGACTACGGAGAAAGACTAACAGTAACGTTACCCGATCAGTCATCGGTTGTATTGAATGGTAATTCAAAACTTCGCTACAACGAAAACTGGTCAGAAACCAGCGACCGCGAGGTTTGGATTGAAGGCGAGGGATTTTTTGCTGTTCAGCACACGAAAAGCCATCAGAAATTTTTGGTGCACACAGGAGATGGCCTTGACGTTGAGGTCCTGGGCACAAAATTCAATGTTAAGAGCCGGGAACATAGTTCTGAAGTCCTCCTGACGGAGGGCAAAGTCAAATTGAACGTGGCTGCTGCGATAAATCAAAACCCGGTATACCTCGAACCTGGTGAATTAGCTACTGTCAAAGAAAATAAGCTATCCAAACGGGTCGTCGAAGATAAGCAGTATACGTCCTGGGTTAGGAGCAAGCTGTATTTTAACGAGATGACGCTCGAGGAGCTTGCCATCATTCTTCATGATACCTACGGACTGAATGTCACTTTCGAAAATGAGCAATTGAAATCTCGACAACTGTCGGGTGAAATATCTTCAGCTACTATTGACGATATCTTATATGCGATCGCTGAGACCTTCAATATACAGGTAACGCGAAAAGCCAATGATGCTGTAATTTTTTCTATAAAACAGGAATAACTCAAAACACTAAAACCCAATATGTATGCGCAAACATTACAAAAATTGTCATAGTTTGTTTTGGTGCTTGCTACTCTCGGCGATGTTTTCGCCTCTGTTGAGCAATGCGCAGGATAAACTGTACGCCAACGCCCAAAAGCACAGTCAGCAAACTGCAAGAGATGACTACCGCCCATTGCTGGAAGTGCTTAACGAGATTAAAGAACATTACAATGTGTCTTTTCTTTATGAACCCATAACCTTGCAAGACAAGCAGGTAAAGGTGCCGGTTCACTATAAGAGCAAGGTTGAAAGCACGCTTTCGCGGCTGCTGGAGCCGGAAGGATTAATGTTCAAGAGAATAAATCAAAAAACTTATTCCATACTCTCGCAGGAGGCTTCCAAAACCAGCAATAATTCAGAACCGGATGCGGCCCTTGGGACTTCGATTGCTGATCCTGCAACCATGAAGAAGGAAGTGGTGATTGCATACATGCACCCCGTTGATATAGTAGTGTCGGGTGTTCTTACCGATGAAGCCGACAACCCACTCCCCGGTGTGAATGTGCTTGTAAAAGGCACCACAATCGGTACAACTACGGATGCGCAGGGAAGATATTCACTGAATGTTCCCGACGAAAATTCAATTCTTGTTATAAGTTTTATAGGTTATTCCACGCAGGAGATTACCGTTGGCACCCAGACCACGATAAATGTGAAACTGATGCCTGACATTCAGCAATTAGGTGAAGTGGTTGTTGTTGGGTATGGTACTCAAAAGAAAACTTCTGTGACGGGTGCCATTTCCTCTGTTTCTTCAGAACAGATCAGCGTTCAACCAGTTGTAAACATCGGCCAAGCCTTACAAGGAAGAGTTGCGGGTGTAACGGTCGTGAACAATGGCGCCCCTGGATCTGCTCCAATAGTAAGAGTACGTGGTGTTGGTACGGTAAACAATGCGAACCCATTATATGTAATCGACGGATTTCCAACAGGAGACCTAAACAGTATCAATCCAAAAGATATTGAATCTCTTGAAGTGTTGAAGGATGCAAGTGCTGCTGCAATTTACGGATCACGCGCCGCCAATGGTGTTATCCTGATCACAACAAAGAGAGGCGCAAATCAAAAGTTGAGCGTAAACTTCGACAGCTACTATGGAGTAGAGCAACCCTGGCGTACGTTAGATCTATTAAATACACCCCAATACATTGATTATGCCACGGAACTTCTTGTGAACTCCGGCGCTTCAATACCGCCTCGGATTGTGGATGGTTTAGACAACCCTATTAATTCAACAACATCCCAAACTTTCAGACAAACCAACACCGACTGGCAGAAGGAAATGTTCCGGACAGCGCCAATCCAGCAGCACAAGGTTGAGTTGATGGGCGGCTCTGAAAAGTCAAAGGTGTTTGCTTCATTCGGATACTTTGATCAGGATGGTATCATGAAGGGCACTGGTTATAGAAGGGGAGATGCACGCGTGAATTCTGATCATGAAATCAGCAAGCGCGTAACGTTCGGACAAAACTTTTATGTTGCTTACGATGAGCGACTGATCGAGCAGAATGCCGGCGGTCGTACACAACTTCAACACATCATTCGGAGCTCTCCGTATTTCCCGGTGCGCAATCCGGATAATTACGGTGGCTTTTTCGGCGCGCAAGGTATTGATGCATCGGATCCTGAAAACCCTGTGCGCGTCGCCGAAATGGATAAGCAAAATCAACAGAGACTAAAACTGTTGGGAAATGCATATGTAGATGTAAAGATATTTGACTTCCTGACCTACCGCTTCCAGGGTGGTGTGGATTATGTAGATTACACGCAAAGAACCCACACTCCTGCGTATAACACTGGCGTTGGCGGATATTCATCCCGAACAGTTGCTGGTATCAATCAGAATCGGCAGGATTTCGTTTCCACCATTCTGACGAATCAATTGTCATTCAATAAGACGTTTGGTAAGCATACTTTAAACGCGACGGCGATCGCTGAACAACAGACCTTTAATTTCACACAAATTACCGGTCTTGGAAATAATACACAGTCCAATGACATAGAAGAACCTGT
>JAEZBX010000335.1 GCA_023412765.1 Bacteroidota bacterium | reverse complement strand
GGATAGAACTGTGGACGCTTCGTGAAGTATTTCTTATTAGTCACATTGTTCACATTAAGGCGGACCTTGATGTTACCAGTCCCGATAGTTATCGGTATCCTCCACGACGCATTTATATCAAGCAATCCATAAGACGGTACCAATCCTACGGATCCATTTGCAGAAGGCGTCTCTGTGTTCAAAGCATCGGCATAACTTTCCGCAGTATAGCTGTATAAAATTGACATGCTTACGTCTTTAATCTGAACGTTAACACCGTTTCGCGAAATAATTTCCGGAACGCTTTCGACCTTGTTGTCATGCACACTTACGTTATTGTCGCCGACGCGAACAAAAGCACCGCGATAGCGCGCGTCCATGTAGGCGGTCGATGTGAAGAATGAAAGATAAGCGTCGTTTAACGGTACCAGGTATTCTGCAAACAATTCGATACCTTGAGTAAGCGCGTTCCCTATGTTAGTTCGGAAAAAATAAAAATCTCCATTTTGATCTGTCTGCGACAGCATACCCAACTTGTTATTATACCTCAGTTGAAACACACCAACATCCCACTGAAAATTACCAGCGTTTCCTCTAAAGCCGGCTTCGAAATTATAACCATCAGCATCTTTCAAGTTATCATCCACGCGTTCGAACGTCGAAGACGGAACTATGTCTTTCAAGATTACAGGTCTGTAAGCTTGCGACCACCCGGCATACACATTCATGAAATCCGCGACGGCGAATTGAGCGTTAATCCCTGCCAGCACAAATTCATGATCAATAGTGTTGGGTAGTTGTTCCTGTGGATAGTATGTTATCGATCCACCCAGATCGGACTTTCCCATTTCAGCCCTGAAGCCCGGACTAACGGATAGCCTATCTGTAAGTTTAAAATTATTCTCTACAAAAACTGCGATGTTGTTTGTTTTGAAATGCAGATCGCGACCCCAACCTGGTTCGATGAGAGAGAGATCAAAATCAGAACCTGTTGTACCTTTGCCCTGCTGGCGTCTATGCAAGTCGTTATTCATCAATTGCACCCCTGCTACGAGCGCGCTTGACTGATTAAAAAGATCGTACTCATGTAACAAACGTATCTCTGTAGTGTAGCTGTGGTAATCGTCAATATCCACTTGACGTGGTGCATGTGTGAGCGAGACTGGATCAATAACATCTACTACATCTGCAGGTTTATCAAATAGCACACTTTCACGAGCTCCTAATACCGCTGATGTTAACCATGATAGTTTCGTACGCGGTCCGATTTGCCAGTCCATTCCGATCGAGGGGATGTAAATATCGGGACTGTAGTAGTTACGCGCGCGTGTTGCCTGTCGAGGATTCTCACGAAACTGTTCGTCATTGAGGGCACCGGGGAGCTGATAGATATATTTTGAGTGCGCAAATTCAAAACGGAAGTCGATTGACTTACTTGCGTGTAATCTTATTGCCACACCCTCTGCATCGGAATCAGTGTAACTGTTGTCGCGATAACCGGATGAAACCCGTTTGTTCATATAGACATAGTAGTCGACCTTTCCCACGCGTCCACCCACAGCGTTGTATGTCGAAAGCAATCCAAACGAGCCCGCCGAGTTAACGGTCTCAAACCCTATAGCCCTCGTAGTGTCGGGTGTCTTAGTGATATAATTTATCATTCCCCCAAATTGAGCGCCATACTGAAGCGAACCAGTACCGCGCACCATTTGCACTCGAGCGACGGCTTCCATCGGCATGCTATAATGACTGGCTGGATAGCCATACATGTCTGAATTGGTAATGGCATCATTTTGCCGGATGTTAAATTCCCATCCACGATGAGGATCCAGCCCACGAGTTGAGATGTTGATCTGGTTTCCTGAACCGTCCATGTCATAAACAAATACACCAGGGACCTTTGCAAAGATTTGCCTTGGTGTTTTCTCAGCTATGTTCGCATTGACGTTGTCCAGGCTAATGACATCTGTTTTCTTACCTGACCAAATTCGTGTTCCCTCTACAGGAGGAAGCCGTTCAAGGTTCAACAGACGTTGACCTTGAACGGTTAGTTCATCCAATTCTTTAGTCTCTAAGGAATCAGCAGGTTGTTGCGCCTGACATGGAAATGCAAAAGCCGTAATTGTCACCACAAATAAAATGATCTTCATCCTCATTTCTTCAAAGAATGCATTCCGTTTTTGATCCAGTACAGGTCGCAGACATTATTCTGCACCATCATTAGCCATTTTTGCCAGGGTATAGGAAGCAACGTCTTTACCTTGTTCTATACCAACTTCTGCATCAAAGGTCCAGTGAATTCCGGCATATATCCTCGATACCGCGGCCTCTTGTGCCCAGGCTTCACACTGTGCTGCTTCGCTCGGATATATGTGTGATAATATTTCCGACGCAGCAGCGGAAAAGGTGCTGTGACCCGAAGTGTAGGCAGGAAAGTTTGGAGTGCCCAAAATGGTTTTGAAACCAGGTATAGCGTTAATAGGGCGCGGATAGTGATAGAAATATTTCGCATCCCAGCATGCAATGCCGGCATCCATAACAGCCATGTTCAGGTAAGCAAACGTGCGGGCTGAACGCAGCGGGTTTTCCTTGTATTTGATAAGGAAATCTTTTGCAAATTTATTCCAGTGTCCGGGTGGTGTATATGAGCCTAAACCATCCGACCACCAGTTGGCAATTTTTCTTTTTTCTTCCGTCATGTTGTCCTGATGATCTTGCAGTTCCCGCGCTGCTGCCTTGAATTCGTCCGAGCCAATGGCTGGAGGTAGGCCTGGACGTACATCTGATACGTGAGGTACACTCCACATTTTTACGTTGCAGAACAATGGCGCAAGTCCGACTGGTCTCGGCGGCACTTCGATATTTTCCCACTTCCAACCGAAACGATCAAAAGCAGATTTTGCAATAGAATCAGATACAGGTTTCGGACATTGTGCCTTGCCCATACCATCTTGAGAAGCCCTGGCCAGTGCGACTTTCCCAACTTCAATACCAATAAATTCACCTGCAACTATATCGCTCTCGACATTAGAACCGGACCATATTAAACTTTCCATGTGTTCCTCCGCACGTTCCTGTAAATACGCTTTCTCTAAAGGGAACATCGCCGACAAAATATGTCTGGATGCAGCTGCAATTACGGCTCCATCAGAAGGATAAGACGGCAGCATCGTTTCGCCGTATGCGGGCTCAATAGAGATATCGTATTGGCCAGGCGCGAGACGGTTGAACTGATATTTGTAATGCCACGCACTAATTAACGCGTCGAATTGAGCAACGCTTAAGTATGCAAGCATTCGACTGGTATAAGCCGGGTGAGCAAAAGGGAAAGGTGTAGGGCCTTCTGGAGTAGCAGGATTTGGAAGTGTATAGGTGTTGTCCGGATTTGGTCCAGGGATCAGGTTGTATTTGGCTGCCAACTCCAGTGCGATTTCATTCCACCTGATGATTGGATTGTTGGTCCAATAATCTACTGCACCTCTTTGACCATCGGTAAGATTTGACATAGCAGTTTTTACCTCTGCTAATTCAGCCAGGTAGGCTGCGGAGTTAACATCCTCGGGAGCTGTGATGGTTATTTGATTAGGGGAAGCGAGCAGAACGGGTGTCCAGTTACCTCCGTTTTCGTCCAGCTTGGAAAAATCATAAGCTGAATAATGTGCGAATCTCGGAAGATCGCTTTCGCATGAAGCAACCAGCAGTAGGCACCAGCAGGCAGCGAGAATTGGTATTATTATTTTCTTTTTCATCTTAGTCGAATTAATGGGTTGTATTAAATTTTAAACTGGTAGGTTAGTCCGGCTCCGAAGGTTGTGAACTTCCCCATATTCCTACCGTTGAGCATCTGTGAATAGTAACCAAGCACTCCAAGTCCTTTAACAGGCTTGATAAAATACTGAGCTGAAAAACCGACCTGATCAAAATTCACTTTGTTGGTAGGCTGAGCAGCATTATACTTCCTGATATCATCACCGCTTGTTGATTGTAGAGAGTAATAATTTGCTTCAAGTTTTAAAGAGCTGTCAAGCAACCACCAGCCTATTGCTCCGGTGTATTCCCATGCGCTTGGCACATCCATCCACGGTGTGTAATAACTTCCGTTGGCGTAGTAATAGTCTCGCTCTACTTTTGTGTCGCCTCTGAACAGATGGCCACCTGTTGCGCGGATGTAAAGACCCATGTCAAATTTGTATTGAACAATACCTCGTGCACTCCATTCATTAGTTCCATTGCCGATGCTGTAAGGCCGGTAGTCGCTCAGGTAATTTGTGATGGGTGTAGCATATCCACCCGAAGCGAATGCTGCCAATTTCCCTGTACCCAATTCCATGTCAAGGAATTTAACTTTTAATGCAAGGC
Source organism: Bacteroidota bacterium (assembly GCA_023412765.1). Taxonomy (GTDB): domain Bacteria; phylum Bacteroidota; class Bacteroidia; order Cytophagales; family Cyclobacteriaceae; genus Chryseolinea. The sequence goes on along the minus strand of JAEZBX010000335.1, from coordinate 32,288 downwards.
TTAGGTCTTGAAATCCTTTGGCACCCATCAGGTATCCACCATTGGGTTCGCTCGATTCCGTTTTGATATAAGGAACGGCGATATAAAAGTTTACTCTGTCGTGTAGCCCAATCGCTATCATTGGCATGACGGCTCTGCGCGATATATCTTCAATGGTCGCGTTCTTTCGTAGAGTTTCCCCTTCCCAATATTGATCGAAAGATCCGTATTCATAGGTTAGGGCCAGGCAGGATTCCCGCTGTTTCATCATCATCCCATCCACCGGAGTCTGCGAATACGCGACTCCGGCCATGCAGAGAAATGCGACTGCAATAATTGATTTGGTAAAATTTTTCATTGATTTGTTTGGTTTAGATTGTGGATACGCACATTAGCGCACAGCACTAATGCCAGTGAGGAGTAAAATTTTTCGATAGATTTATTTTTTAAATGAGCAAAATGTGATGCATACGATACGTCACGCTGAACTAAAGCGCCCAGAATTATCACTGTCCTGATTAGGACAAAGTGTTATGCGTTGACGTGAACTAGGATTGAGGTGGCGGAGTAAAAACTGCCAGAGATCTGCTTGTAAAATCTTCAGAGAATAGCACCGGAACAACGGTAGAATTCCATCCATTAGAAATGGAGGAAACTAAAATTGAAGTTGGAAGGAAATCCTTAATGAAACTTATAAAAGACTTACCTGTATTTTTTGCCTGAGAAGGTTGGTCTGTAAAAGTCTTGACATAATCCTCAAGAGCCTGCATAATACGGTTGCTGGCTTGATCCTTAATACACACAATATAAAGGGTATCGCGAGATAGCTTTTGTTCTACCAACCTATAGAATTCGCCCTCGTACCTGATTTGGCCGTCTACCCTTTCATAACCATTCGAATTCAACTGGTAAGGGACAGTAAAAGGAATTTTCAGGGTAATAGTCTCATTCTTTGAGTACTGTTGGTTATCCAGGCGCTTCACTAACTCAAGGGTGTTCTTGTATTGTAAGCCCTGCAAAAGGCCGTAGAAACCTAAAGCATTGAAAAGCAAAAGGGAAACAAGAAATATCGAAACCGCCTTTTTCAAAATAGTAGAATCCGAAAACATAGGTAGGAAAAAAAAATAACAGAATCAATTCGCACGGTATCGGAATTGGTTACAGGAGGAAGGGAAATTAGAAAGTGGAAATTTGAGGGCAGAACCAAAATCAGAAAGCAAAATACTTATCTCAGGCCCATTGGGCGTATCTTTTATGATAATTCTGCGCACAAATCTTTGAAGCTGGCAGAAGTGAGCATTTTGCGTTATGCCTTATGCGTTTCGCCTATAGAGGTACATAAACAACCTTCTTCGTCTCAAAATATTCCTCTTTGAAATAATCCGAGAGGGAAAACAGTTGATAGGGCTTTTTCAACTCTGAGAGCTCTTCATCCAGGTCGCCGCCTTTGAGATATAAGATCCCATTGTACAAGTCATGGGTTGATTGCTTTTTAGCTTTCCTGTGAATCCAGGAATAAAATTCATTTAACCTGGTGACAGCCCGGCTAACTATAAAGTCGTATTCTCCCTTCAATTGCTCCGCCCTGACCTGTTCTGCTGTAACGTTTTTGAGCCCCAGAGACTCTGCAACATTCTTAACGACCGTGATCTTTTTCCCAATTGAATCCACTAAATGAAATCTGGATTCTGGAAACATGATCGCCAAGGGTATTCCCGGGAAACCGCCGCCGGTTCCGACATCGAGGATTGACGCGCCCGGCTTGAATTCAATTACCTTCGCAATTCCCAGTGAATGGAGCACATGGTTGATGTAAAGATTCTCAATGTCCTTTCGGGAGATGACATTGATCTTTTCATTCCAATCTTTATAAAGTGAATAAACCTGCGCGAACTGAGATTTTTGAAGCTCCGACAGATCCGGGAAGTACTTGAATATTATATCGGGAGCACCCAATTTTCCAATTTTCCAATCTTCCAATCTTCAAATATGATCCCGCTTATTCTTCACCATCTCAAACATTAATTCGCGTGCACGGTGGAGCTGGGCTTTAACGGTGCCGAGCGGCGCATCCAATTCTTCCGCTATTTCCTCATATGATAATTCGTGGAAATACCTCAGTCTCACCAATTTCTGATACTTGGATGGTAGTTTATCGACAAAAACCTGGACAAGCTCGGCCTTTTGAATTCTTATGGCTTCTTCCTGAGGATCAAGATTTTCATCTTCCACATCGATAGACACTGACTGTCCGTCATCGTCAGTGAAAGTATTTTCTATGCTAAGCGTATTTAATTTCTTCTTGCGAATAAAGTCGATGGTATTGTTGGTCGCAATGCGGAACAACCAGGTACTGAAAGTAAAATCCTTCTTAAAGCGGTGTAAACTGCGGAATGATTTCGCAAAGGATTCGATGGTTAGATCTTCGGCGTCGTCGACGTTGCGAACCATTTTCAAGATCATATGATATACAGGTCTCTTGTAACGTTGGAGGAGTCTTGCATAGGCTTTGTCATCACCGCCGACCGCCATATCAATCAACTTAAAATCCTCCAGCGCCTTTGATGAGAACCTATTTTCTAATTCTTCCATCGTACTTTTTTTGTAGCTAGGGCCTTTATACCGGCGACAAGATAATAAAAGGCATAAATAAAATCTAAAAGGGGCACAGCCCAGATTTCAAGCCTTTGATGGAGTTTTGTCGCGGCAACTTTGGATGTAACTACAAATATAACAAGACGAAGCATCAGCAATCCGGCAATCAGGAAAGGTATTTCTGAAATGATAGCAAGCGGAATTCCCAGGAACCAGGTAAGGATCCAGGTTAAACTAAACAGACCCAACAGGAGACGGTGATGAAACCGATAGTACTTGCCAACGGAAAGGTGGCGAACCTTCTGGGTAAAGAAACTCTTTAACGTCGTTTTCGGCAAAGAGGAAATCATTGAATCTCCATCAATGCAAACAGCAGTGTTGCTTTTCCGCGCATGCTGATTTATAAAAAGGTCATCATCGCCGCCTGTAATTTTGGTGAAATTATTGAACCCTTTTACTTCAAGAAACTTTGTCCTTCGGTACGACAAATTTCTGCCTACTCCCATATAAGGCATACCCAGCAGAGCAAAGGAAATATATTGCATTCCGGTGATCAGCGTTTCAAACCTTACGAATGCGTTGAGTACACCAGGTCTGCGCTGATAGGGTGAGAATCCAAGAATAAATTGGGTCGTCGCGCTAAAGTGTTTCGAAATGGAGCTTATCCAATTCTTTCCGGCGGGCCTGCAATCAGCATCGGTCAATAGCAACCATTCATATTTCGCTGCCTTGATACCCAGTGTCAGTGCGTATTTCTTGGCATTAAAGAGCGGCGGTGTCCGATTTACGTGCACCATGCGAAGCCGGTGATCCTTACTGGTCTCCTGGATCAACAGGTCGAATGTACCATCATTAGAACGGTCGTCAACTATCACTATTTCAAACTCAGGATGGTCCTGCGAAAGCAACAGCGGAATCAATTCCCTCAGATTTTCTTCTTCATCATGCGCGCACACTATCACCGACACAGGTAATGACTGCGGAGGTTTTTCGGGTGAGGCTTTTGAGAGGCCTATCGTATAGATTAAAAAATATAAAATCTGTACACCGACAACGGTGAAAAAAATAATATGCAAAACTTCCAACGACTCAAGATTTTCCGACAAATATAGAGTTCATGCGGAAGGATGAAAGAACTTTGCACGCTACTGCCCATAAAACGGGGCCGCCGGTTGTTTCCAGCGTTTATCGGAATAGCCGCTCATAAAAAGAATTGCCAGCCAGGTCGCTGAGACCGATTTAAAAACGCCAAAAAAGCCGGTTTCTAATGTTCGCGTGAACATAAACCATGTGTTCGAGAACATGTTTCGATTTTCAACACATTTATTTTCCTTTTGAAGGTAAAATTTTATTGATTTGGACATGGAATTAGGGAAGAACATAAGAATCAAGGACATCGCCAAGCTGGCGGGTGTTTCAGTTGGAACAGTCGATCGCGTTATTCATAATCGCGGTCGTGTTTCACAAGAAGCGTTGAAAAAGGTAACGTCGGTAATGGAGCAGATCGACTACAAACCTAACCTCATCGCGCGAACCCTCGGGTCTAATAAGAACTATAAAATTGCTGCCATTCTGCCTAATCCTGAACAGGATCCATATTGGTCCCAGTCCAATCTCGGTATCCAGCAAGCTCAGTCGGAATGGACACAGTATGGTATCAATATCGAAGTACATGTATTCGATCAGTTCAATAAAGATTCGTTTCACGCTGCAGCCAAAGAAGCTGTAGCGACCAAACCCGATGGAGTAGTCATCGCACCTATTTTCTATCACGAAGCGTTGCCCATATTTGAGATATTTAAAGCGGAGCAAATTCCGTATGTGCTGTTTAATACCAACATTCCCGAGGCATCTCCATTAAGTTTTATTGGCCAGAATCTCTTTCAGAGCGGCAAGGTGGCTGCGCAGCTTTTGCATTTCGGCCAGCAGGCGCCCGGCATTTTTGCAGTGCTTCATATCGATGAGGATATCCACGATTCGCTGCACTTGTTAGAGAAAGAAAAAGGATTTCGCGAATACTTTAATTCTAACGGGAAGGCTAAGTTCGATATCATCGCCTTTAACATCAATCCTAAAGACAACGCGTTCGATAAGCAATTGACGGACCTTATTAACGATCCCAACCTCAAGGGAATTTTTGTTTCTACATCGAAGGGCTCAGCACTGGCAGCAAGTTTCCTTGAAAAGCAAGGAAAGAAGAACGTACGCCTGATCGGATATGACCTTCTGGAAGAAAACCTGAAACACCTTAAGGCAGGAACAATCGACTTCCTTATTCATCAAAACCCGAAACGCCAGGCTTTCCTTGGTATTAGTCACCTGGTAAATCACCTGATGTTCAAAAAGTCGACGCCTCAACAGGAGTTGTTCCCGCTGGAAGTGATAACAGAGCAAAACCTGGGTTCTTATTTGAATTCCGGGCTTCACTAATCGCAGCTAGCAACTTCACAATTGATTTGAACTGAGTTGCGTAAAAGCGTTCAGACTTTCTCAAAGTAGCTAAAGGCCTACGTTTTAGGCGTAAATACTTTCTTCTGGAGTTATGGTAGAAGAAAGCTATTTTTGCGCTCGTTTATGAAATTTCAATTAACTGCAACTGATTCAAAAACCAGTGCGCGTGCCGGAGTAGTAACAACCAGTCACGGTGATATTCACACTCCTATCTTCATGCCAGTGGGCACGGCAGGATCGGTGAAAGCTGTTCACCAACGAGAGCTTGAAAATGATATCGGCGCGGAGATCATCCTCGGAAATACATATCACCTCTATTTGCGCCCAGGCATACCGTTACTCACGAACGCCGGTGGCTTACATAAATTTACCGGGTGGAACAAACCTATTCTTACAGATAGCGGTGGGTACCAGGTATACTCGTTGGGAGCTAACCGGAAAATAAAAGAAGAAGCAGTCCTGTTCAAGTCACATATAGACGGGTCTAACCATACATTTTCACCGGAGGGTGTAATGGATATTCAGCGGGCAATTGGCGCAGACATCATAATGGCATTTGATGAGTGTACACCATACCCTTGCGACTATGATTACGCTCGTAACTCTATGGAACTCACACATCGCTGGTTGAAACGATGTATCAATCGACTCGATACAACGGATCCGCTATATGGCTATGAACAGACTTTATTTCCCATCGTGCAGGGCAGCACTTATCCAGACCTACGGACTGCCTCAGCTGAATTCATAGCATCGCAGAACCAGGCCGGCAATGCTATCGGTGGATTATCGGTCGGCGAGCCCCATGAAGATATGTACGCCATGACCAGCCTGGTGTGCAGCATCCTGCCAAAGGACAAACCTCGATACCTGATGGGTGTTGGAACTCCAGAAAATATTCTCGAATGCATCGCACTGGGCATTGATATGTTTGATTGCGTAATGCCAACCCGCAATGCCAGGAATGGTATGTTATTCACAACGGAGGGTATTATCAACATCCGGAACGAAAAGTGGAAAGATGACCTCTCGCCTATAGATGCCCAGCTGGGGGGATATGTCAGTACTTTCCACTCCAAAGCCTACTTAAGGCACTTGATTATCAATAAAGAAATTTTAGGTGCGCAAATTGCTTCAATCCAAAACCTTACGTTTTACTTGTGGTTGGTGAAAGAAGCCCGAAAACAAATTATTGAAGGCACCTTTGCAGCATGGAAGGCTGACCTTTTACCCAAAGTAAGCAGGCGACTTTAGAGAAAATGCTTTTAAACTACGACCTTTATAAAAGGGCATCTATATGAAACTGCTTGACCGATATATTTTAAAAACATTTCTCGTCACATTTTTCTTTGTAGTCCTGATACTGCTATCGGTCATTACCGTGATCGACCTGACGGATAAGATGGACAAATTTGCCAAAGCCAATCTTAAGGCCGGAGATATCGTGGGATATTATTTCGATTACATTCCCTGGATCGGTAGCCTGCTTACCCCCATCACCATTTTTATTGCAGCCGTGTATTTATGTTCCCGAATGGCTGCCCATACCGAAGTGATCGCGATGCTCAGCGCGGGGGTAAGTTTCAAGCGTATGCTGGTTCCCTACTTTATCGGTGCCTTTCTCGTAGGCGCAATTAGCTTTGTTCTAAATGGCTGGGTGATTCCTAACTCAAACAAATCGCGGCTGGCATTTGAAATGCAATACTTCAAATCCAAATACTATTTTGAAAAACAGAACATACATATCCAGGTGGCTTCCGATACCTACCTGTACATGAAGAGTTATAACAATAACAATCAGACAGGCTATCACTTTACGTTGGAAAAGTTTGACAACAACCTACTAGTAGAAAAATTATCGGCCAACCGCGTTACATGGGATACTGCTAAGATGACCTGGACATTGCGCGATTGGACTTTGAAGCGAATTGATGGAATTTTTGAGACGCCTGTGCGACCTGAAACAGTTCCAGCAATGGAGGTTTCCAAAGTTGTCCGTGCAAAAGAGTTTGTAGAGAAAGGCAGTGAAATGGATACAGCGCTTGTTATCCATCCCAAAGAGTTTGAAAGCGATTATAGAAAGTATGATGGGCTTACCCTAAATGAACTGGATGAGCAGATCCGTACCCTTCGCGCGCGGGGATCAACAGGAATTGAACTTTACGAAGTTGAAAAATATACGCGGTACACTTCCCCTGTTACGATCTTTATCCTCGTGTTTATGGGAGTAATTGTTTCCGCCCGCAAAAGCCGCGGTGGAACCGGTTTGCAGATCGCGCTAGGCTTTCTATTGTCTTTCATATTTATTCTATTCTATACACTATTTCGAACTTTTGCGGAAAACGGTTCTCTTCCTCCAGCGATAGCCGTATGGATACCTAACATTGTTTTCGGCATAATTTCCATGGCGATGTATAAATACGTCCCCCGTTAATGGCAACCCGAGGCGACTATCTAAAATTACATTTCTTGGTTTTTCTCTGGGGGTTTTCAGGAATCCTGGGAAAGCTCGTCACTATACCAGCCTACGAGATGGTATTTTATAGAACATTGTTGTCAGCTGCTGGCATTGCAATGGTAATGTTAGCAGCTCGGGAGACATTTCGACTGCGATCAAATCAGTTGATCGCTCTACTTTTGACAGGCACCATCGTAGGTCTTCATTGGGTATTTTTTTTTGAGGCAGCACGAGTTTCTAATGTGTCGGTCAGTCTGGTAGGCTTTGCTACAAATTCTCTTTGGACCGCCATACTTGATCCATTCTTTCAGAAGCGGGCCATCAGAAAATTCGAGATCATTCTTGGCCTCATCGTTATATTCGGTCTCTACGTCATCTTTTCATTTGACTTCAGCTATCCATTGGGTCTGTTGCTTGGTGTTCTTGCAGGGTTAACCTCTGCCCTATTCGCAAGTATCAATTCAAGATTAGTAAAAACAATTCCGGCCTATACAATAAGTTTTTATGAAATGGCTGGAGCATTTATAGCCCTTGGACTTTTCATGCCGATCTATCAAATCACTTTTGCATCTGAAAATACATTGGAACTTATACCCACAGCAATGGACTGGGTATACATGGTTGTTCTGGCAGGGGCATGTTCAGTTTATGCGTATACCGCGGCCGTTGAGCTTATGAAAAAAATTAGTGTTTTTGTAATACAATTGTCGTTAAACCTTGAACCTGTCTACGGAATCATAATGGCGGTAATTATTTTTGGAGCCGAAGAAAAAATGGGCACCAACTTTTACCTGGGCACCTTGATCATTTTGAGTGCTGTCCTCATATATCCCTTTCTGAAAAAACGGTATACTGAACCCGTTGCTTTAAATTCCTAGACGAGCTGTATTGTTGGGACAATCCTACTTTTTCGTGGTCTGTAGAGTTCTAAAAATAAGGAATAGGCAATAAGGGGTAAGGGCGCAAATTTATCTATACCCTTGCGTAGAAATCAACCTCGAGCGCACCGATCACTCGGTCACCGATTACCTTTTTAAACAAATCCTGACCAGCTAACCATCCCGACAAAGTCGCCTGATACGTCTGTCTGGTTTTCAAAAATTCCAAAAATTGCTGAGCCAGATCCGGTCATTGACGCATAAATTGCACCGCGTTCATACAATTTGTTTTTTACTGATTCCAGAAGCGGATATTTGCTAAAAACAGTTTTCTCAAAGGCGTTTGATAATAGACCTTTCCACTGCGTAATCGGATGATCTAAAATCACGTTCTCGATGGAAGCAGCATTCTGCTGGGGCGTGATTCCTGAAAATGCATCCCGTGTTGATACATGAATGTCGGGCTTAACAATCACTAAAAATTTATTTAGGGAAAAATCGATCCTGGAAAGTATTTCACCCCGGCCGCTGCCTATCATCGGTTTATCCTGGATGAAAAATGCGCAATCACTACCCAGGACGGACGCATATTCCATAAGTTTTGATTTCGATAGATTCAACGAAAAAATTTCGTTGAGCAAATGAAGCATATGTGCAGCATCCGAAGAGCCACCGCCCAAGCCAGCGCCTGATGGTATGATTTTGTGAAGATGAATTTGTACCGGCCCCAGGTTAAATTCTTTCTTCAGAAGCTCGTAAGCTTTTACACAAAGGTTATCTGCAGGGTCGCCCGGGATGTCATTTCCACTGATAGAAAAAGCGAATTTGTCGGATTGGATAATTTCTAACACATCATTCCATCCCACCGGGTAAAAGCAAGTTTCAAGATTGTGAAAACCGTCAGGCCGTTTTGATAATACTGATAAGCCGAGGTTGATCTTGCAAAAGGGGAAGGCGACCAAGTTAAAGTTTAAAGTTTAAAGTTTAAAGTTTAAGGTTTAAGGTTTGAGGTTTGAGGTTTGAGGTTATTTGGTGAGGCGGTCTATGAGTTCCTGGGTGATACCGGATGATGAGAAGCCTCCGTCGTGCATCAGGTTCTGCATGGTTACCATTCGGGTGTAATCGGAGAAAAGTATAGCGATATAGTTAGCGCAATCTTCAGCACTAGCATTGCCTAGTGGAGACATCATTTCAGCGTAATCGAAGAACACGTCGAAACCGGAAATACCGGCCCCGGCTGTAGTCTTGGTCGGCGATTGTGAAATGGTGTTGACCCTCACCTTCTTCAGCTTCGCGAACCGGGCACCATAACTCCGTGCGATGGATTCCAACATTGCTTTTGCCTGGGCCATGTCGGTGTAGTCAGGATAGGAGCGTTGGGAAGCAATATAACTCAACGCCACAATTGAACCCCATTCATTCATGGCGTCCAGCTTCTCAGCTGTTTGAAGAATCTTGTGAAACGAAAGTGCCGAAATGTCGAGGGTTTTCAGGTACCATTCGTAATTCATGTCACCGTATGATTTGCCCTTTCGAATGTTAGGGCTCATTCCAATTGAATGCAATACAAAATCAAGTTTACCTCCAAGAGCTTCAACTGATTTCGTGAACAGTGTACTCAACTCTTGCTCGGATGTAGCATCAGCGGGAATAACCTGGGCATTGCAAGCAGACGCCAGCTCGTTGATCTTGCCCAGACGCAGCGCGATCGGCGCGTTCGTCAGCGTGAATACGCCACCTTCGTCTTTGACTTTTAATGCTGTCTTCCAGGCGATTGAATTTTCATCCAATGCTCCGAAAATGATGCCACGCTTTCCTTTCAATAAGTTATTGCCCATGTTTCGTCAAGAGTAAAATTGTTGAACTAAAGGGCACAATAATACGAATCTTGCGGGATTCGCACAGCATGCCGACTATGCTGTTTTGGCGACGCACGTCCACCGCGGAAACACAAGAAGCATGTAACCACTCCCTGAAAAAGTTTATGTTCAATGTTAGCGGAGACGATGGAAATTCGGTATATTTCATTGACCCTTAAAAAATTATCAATATGGATACCACGTCAACATTCTTCCGCGCGTGGGACCAATACATGTACATCGGTGCGTCCGCTTGTGTAGTGTCGGGTGTATTGATCCTTCTGTATCACGAGTACAAAGTCCTGAAGCTAAAAGATTACAAAAAGAAGTATGACTATGTGAACCTTCACGAGGTGCGATATTTCTGGTATGCAATCATAGCTTTCATCGGAGCAGCCGCTCTTTACGCGAACACAGTTGCCACGGATAAGATCCTGCTTGAGGGGACGCGATGGTTCTATGTTCGGATTTTTATCACGGCCTGTTTTGCGGTGATCGCTTACAATACATTTTATAGTCTTGTAAGAATCTATTATCCCAGGCAGCTGGAAAAAAGGTTGATGAAACTTCGGAATGCACCAAGACTTTCACCCGAGGGAAACGTGATGCGTAAGCTTCGCGAATCCGAGGAAGAGCACCATCTCGAACAATGGATGAAGGCCGAAGGCCGGATCCATTCAATTGACTATGACATTTGGCTTGATGAAAAGACAGGCTACAGAAAAGTCGAAAAGTATCCTGCGTTTCAGCATGTCGAAGAGTGCACTGAATGTGGTTTTTTCACAATGAAGCTTGAAGAAGAAGAGATTGAACAAGCCCCAACGGCCGAGGAGCACGGGTTGTTGCTGAAGCATTACAGGTGTACATACTGCGGCCACCGGGAACAGCACGAGGTTGTTGTCACTAAGCTTTCAGCGAACCTGGCTTAAAATAAAATATTCCCTTTTGAGTTATTTAAGGCCCGCAAAGTATATTCGCGGGCTTTATGGCATTATTACCCTCACAACCTATCGGGGTCTTCGACAGTGGTATTGGAGGACTCACTGTAGCCCACGCGATTCGGAAGTTACTTCCGCAGGAGAGCATGATTTATTTTGGAGATACAGCTCATCTTCCTTACGGTGATAAATCCGAAGCTGCTATCCAGGCATATTCTGTGAAGATCGCAGATATCCTGGTGCGCAAAGGCTGTAAAGTAATCGTGATCGCCTGCAATTCTGCATCTTCCGCTGCTTACGAGTTACTTACTGAGTATGTACGAAAGGACATCCACATAATCAACGTAATCGATCCGATGGTAGAGTTGGTGTTACTGGCTTTTGCAGGGAAACGCGTTGGGCTTATTGGAACAAAGCGGACAGTGCAATCCGACGTTTATTCCAGGAAGATACACGAGGGTAAGAAAAATATTCACCTAAACTCGCTTGCTACGCCACTTTTGGCTCCCATGATTGAGGAGGGATTTTTCAACAATCAGATCAGCCATGAAATCATAGCGCAGTATTTGTCGGACCCCTCCCTTGCAAACATCGACGCGCTGATTCTGGCGTGCACACACTACCCTCTTATCAAGAAAGAGATCAAGGCCTTTTACAATGACAAGATTACCATCCTCGACTCTTCTGAGGTCATTGCGAAAGCTCTGAAACAACACCTGGAAGATGAACGTCTGGTTAACGACACTAATACACCACCCACGGACCATTTCCTGGTCTCAGACTACACAGACTCATTTGAGGCCTCCGCAAGGACATTTTTTCACCAAACCGTGCGTCTGGAGCGACATTCTTTATGGACCTAATATATTGGGGATGTACCGTTTTTGGCCAAACAACAGAAATCAACAGGAATAATTTTCACAATTTGGCGAGATAAAAAGGCGGATTATCAGCTGACAATTGACAACACTAGTCTTCATATTGCCGTTTTTATTGCTCTACACCATTTTGGCCATTTATGCAGAACGTAAGATTTCGGCATTCATTCAGGACCGTCTAGGGCCAATGGAAGTAGGTTACTACGGCATCGCCCAAACGGTCGCCGACCTGCTTAAATTGCTTCAAAAAGAGGATATCACACCTACCAGGTCGCAATCGCAACTTTTTAAAATTGCTCCAATCATCATTTTCACTTCAGTATTTGCGGGGTTTGCGGTGCTTCCATTGTCAGCCGCTTGGACGGGTGCCAACTTTTCCTCAGCTCTGTTCTTCTTGCTGGCCATAATATCACTCGACGTGATCGGTATTGTGATCGCCGGCTGGAGTTCAAATAACAAATACAGTATGATTGGTACCATGCGTTCAGCGGCGCAACTTATCTCATACGAAGTACCAATGGGGTTGAGCGTACTATGTGTGTGTATGTTTTGCCAGTCGCTCGACCTCCAGGAGATCTCCTATCAACAAAGCATTTTTCACAGAGAACCCCAATATATGTTTGGCGTTGAGGCCTGGGGCATCAACGTGGGATCTGTCGGTGGATTTGTGAACTGGAATATTTTTAAAATGCCACTGCTTGCGGCTGCGTGGGTTATATTCTTTATTTCATCGCTTGCTGAATGCAATCGCGCTCCATTCGATTTACCCGAAGCAGAGTCTGAACTGGTTGCAGGCTTTCAAACAGAGTATTCTGGTTTTCGCTGGGCGGTAATCATGCTTGCAGAATACGGAATGATGTTACTGGTTAGCATCCTTGGCGTTGTATTATTTTTTGGAAGTTGGAATACACCGCTGCCTAATATCGGTTCCATTGAATTAGCTACATGGACCAGTGGTATCCCCGGAACCGCGGCATCAATCCTTTGGGGAATTTTTTGGCTAGTCGGCAAGTCGTGGCTGCTGATATCCCTCCAGATGTGGGTACGCTGGACGTATCCACGCCTGAGAGTTGACCAACTCATGATCTTGTCCTGGAAATATTTAACACCTTTAGCCCTCGGGCTAATAATTCTATGCGGAGCCTGGAAAGTATTTTTTGTTTAAAAGCAATGCGCTACTTCTGTGTCGTACTCTGCTTTCTACTGAATTCAATTCAGTCTGAAGGTCAGAGAACGATAGACAGTCTGCAAACTGTGCTTAAGGAGAACCTACCGGATTCTACCCGTATGCAGGTGCTTGTAGCACTATCTGAGCAATACAAATACGAAGACGTAAGCAAAAGTAGAACGTTAAGTGAAGAAGCCATTTCATTGGCAGAAGACCTAAATCTACCCCGTCTGAAAAGTCTTGCTTACAAAAGCATGGGTGCTGTATATCGCGTGAGTGGTGATTACAGTTCTGCACTTAGACTGGATAATATGGCGCTCGAATCGAGTCTGCTGGCCAATGATAGTTCCATAATAGCACGAGCGTATAATAATGTAGCCCATGATTATCACGACCTCGGCGAATACGACGAAAGCTATTATTACTTTACTCAGGGATACAAGTTTGCCAAGGCTGCAAAGGATTCTTTCATCATGGCTGTAACCATCCACAATGTGGGACGTGTGTTCAAGGAACTTGGTCAGTACGACCGCGCGCTGGATCACCTCCAGATTTCGCAAAAAATGAGCAGGCAAATAAAAGATAAAGAAGGCGAACCTTATTCGCTCGACGAAATAGGTGATGTACTCCTCCGCCAGGGAAAGTTTGATTCAGCTTTAACAACACTTTTCGCGTCCTTGAAGGAGAGCCGCGCTCAGAATCTCACAGGACTGCTTCCAAAGTCGATGAGCAGCATTGCGAAAACATATATGCAAAAAGGCGATTTTGATACTGCCTTAAAATACTACGATACAACGTATACTCTATACGCAAAGAACAAAGATCGATATGGACTGGCTGAGGTGGAGTTAGGCCGCGGTATTGTTCATCAAAAACAAAAGCGATATGATCAGGCTCTTGAATTTGTTTCGAAAAGTCTCGAGCTAGCTCAAAAGCTTAATGCGCGAATTCTTGAGATCCAGTGTTACAACCAGCTTTCATCGCTTTGGGAAATGACCGGCGATTACAATAAATCCCTGCAATATTTTAAGAAGTACAAACAACTTGAGGATACCTTGTTCAGCCAGGATATGCAGGCAAAACTCCTGCGCGATCAAATACGGTTTGAAACGGAATCGAGAGACTCGCAGATCGCTGCCCTTAGCGAACAACAAAGTTCGACCGAAGGCGCGCTCAAAAGACAGGAGTTCGTGAGGAATATTCTCGTCGTCGTAGTCGCCCTGAGTGTAATACTCCTCATCAGTGTTTATCGCAGTGGCCAACGCAGGCGCCAGATCAACACGCTGCTCGTTCGCCACCAACAGGAGACTGAAAAGCGAAGTGAAGAGCTCGAACGGCTCAATCAGGTCAAGGATAAATTCTTTTCCATCATTTCACACGACTTGCGGTCGCCGATCAATGCTTTGTCCGGACTGCTCGACCTTCTTGATAAGGGTGCTGTAACAACCGAAGAACTTCCAAAGCATGTGAAGGAACTAAAGACCCGTTTCAACCATACGCGAGCGTTGCTAAACAATTTGCTTGATTGGACGCTGCTGCAAATGGATAAGCTTAATCTGCAAAAGGGCAAGATCGATCTCAAGAAACTCGTTGACGAGAACATCCAATTGTTGGGTGAGACGCCAGGCAAAGAAATACGATTAGTTAACGAAGTTGCTCCAAACTCAATTGGTTACGCCGACTCAAATACAATTAATCTTGTCATCAGAAACCTGATCACCAATGCCTTGAAATTTACGAAAGACAAAGGCGAGGTGAGGGTGAGTGCAATCCCGCGCGACAACGAATGGGTTGTTTCTGTAAAGGATAATGGTGTTGGTATGGCTCCGGAAGTTTTGCGAATTCTTTTTGACAAGACCGCGCCATACACTACGCGCGGTACGGCCAACGAAAAGGGTACCGGTCTTGGTCTTATTTTATGCAAGGAGTTTGTGGAGAAAAACGGCGGCAGGATTTGGGTCGAGAGCGCAGAAGACTATGGGAGTAGTTTTTACTTCACCCTTCCTAAGGCAGAAGTTACTCAAGCGCCCTCATTCGTCATGGAGAAGGCCGGCATCAAACAATAACTCCCCTCAATAAAGTATATCCCGGGCTAGAGTAAGAGTAATAATTGCACTTGCCCAGCACTGTGATAGGTCAAGCAACCTCACAGACCCGTATACAAGACTAGAATTCTTCTCCGGAAATTGTTCCTTACACCATTTTCCATCCTATTTTTACGCCGGTGAAGGATCGTAATAGTAAATCGTCATACATCGCGAACATCGCGAGCGCTATCCGCTCTCTGTGGATGGGTTTGCGGATCACGCTTCAACATATGTTCAAAGCGAAACATTCGCAGGAAGTACGTTCCATTTCCGACAATAAATATTTTGATGATCGCGAAGGGATTGCCACTATTCAATATCCGTATGAGATGCAGCCCGTACCCGATAATGGCCGATACCGTCTCCATAATGAGATTGATGATTGTATCGTTTGCGATAAGTGTGCTAAAATTTGTCCGGTTAATTGTATCGACATCGTGCCCATTAAAGCAACTGAAGAAATCGGAAAGACCTCCGACGGTACACCTAAGCGCATTTATGCAGCAACTTTTGATATCGACATGGGCAAATGTTGCTTTTGTGGCCTTTGTACAACGGTATGCCCAACCGAATGCCTGACGATGACTAAGGTCTACGATTTTAGCGTTACAGACATTCGGGAACACAACTTCGCTTTCGCGGAAATGACTGATGAACAGATTGCTGAAAAGAAAAAGCTGCTCGAAGAACATCAGAAGAGCAAAGTCGTTGCTGCACCGCTGCGCACAGAAGGAGAAGAGAAAAAACCCGCCACAGCGGCAAAACCCGTTTTTAAACCCAAGATAAAACCGCCGGGTTCATCAAAACCACCGACAACATGAGCCTAGTCACCTTCATGTTCTATTTTTTCGCCTTCCTTGCGGCTGGGTCTGCCTTTTGGTTGGCGATGGTGCGACACGTCTTTCATGGTGCACTGTTATTGATAGTATGCCTGTTAGCACTCGCAGGAATCTATGTACTGGCCTTCGCTGAATTCGTTGCTATCACACAAATACTTATTTATGCCGGTGGTATTCTCGTAGTAATTATTTTTGGTATCATGTTGACCACACGAAGTGAGAAACCTCTGATGGTTGAGCATACAAATATTCTTGCGGGTATTTTATTATCGGCTGGATTTTTTGGAGCGATGGTCTTCCTGCTTAATAATGAATCCCTCTTTGTTGCTGAGCCCGCTGCAAGCACATTACCATTAAGTCATGTTAACACAATAGGTGTTTCTTTGATGACAACATATATGCTGCCGTTCGAAGCGTCGGGTATATTACTACTTATGGCGCTTGTGGGTGCGGCTGTTATAGGATCCACCATCAAACCAAAAGCGTGATGATCCCGGTAACCTCTGTCTTGTACATTGCCGCCTTTCTGTTTTCATTGGGATTGTTCATCATCGTTACCAAGCGCAACACAATTATGGTCTTGCTTGGAATAGAGCTTTTACTGAATGCATCTAACCTAAACCTTGTGGCCTTTAACCAATTGAGACCCGGCACTGTCGACGGCCAGATGTTCGTCTTGTTCGTAATTATTGTTGCTGTGTGTGAAGCTGCGGTGGGTTTAGCTATAGTATTGCAGGTTTATCAATACTTCCACACTTCGGTACCTGATTCGGTCAGCGAGATAAAAGAATAAAGCGTGCAAGGGTCTGAAACATATCCCGTAATTTTTGAAGCTTGTCTTTTTGCTTCACTAGCCTTGCCGTTGTTGTCATTCCTTGTAGCATTCGTTATTAGCGAAAAATACTCATGGATAGTTTCATTCACTGCGCCATTTATGCTGCTCCTCAGTGCGATTTCAGCACTAGTGGTCTTTCTTTACACTGGAGATAAGCAGCCCTATTTGCTGACGTTGAAATGGTTTTCTATCGCAGGGCAATACATCAGCGCTGGTTTTCTCATCGATGGCCTTGCAAGTACTATGTTGTTGGTAGTGACGTTCATCTCTATGCTGGTACATATTTACTCTATCGGTTACATGGCTGGCGACCGAAGTATCAGAAGATATTTCGCCATGCTCGGCCTCTTTACGTTTGCAATGCTTGTGATCGTTGTTGCCAACGACCTTCTTTTACTTTTCATGGGATGGGAATTAGTGGGATTTTCATCGTATATGCTGATCGGACATTGGAAAGAAAAACCGTCCGCAACCCGGGCTGCAAAAAAAGCATTCGTCCTCAATCGTATTGGAGATGCCGGCTTTTTGATAGGACTTATGATCCTTTGGACTAACCATGGTTCGTTCGACATAGGCGATTGGACCAATATGGGTAGCGTTGACTCATGGCAAACTGCGGCCTCATTATTTATCTTCTGCGGCGTTGTTGGAAAATCTGCCCAATTTCCCCTGTTGAACTGGCTACCTGATGCCATGGAGGGTCCTACACCTGTATCTGCCCTGATTCACGCAGCTACTATGGTTGCCGCGGGTGTCTTCCTCGTAGTTCGAATTTTCGCACTATTCACACCAACGGCGCTTGATGTTGTCATCCTAGTGGGATTAATAACTGCCGCGCTAGGCGCATTATCCGCATTTGGCCAGAATGACATCAAAAAAATTCTTGCGTATTCAACCGTATCACAACTGGGATTAATGGTGACCGCGCTCGGCGCTGGCAATCCCGAAGCAGCTTTTGCCCACTTATTTACCCATGCATTTTTTAAAGCAGGGTTGTTCCTTGCTGCCGGTTCCATCATTCACTCGCTACATCAGGCACAACAGCAAGCCCATGCGCATTTTGATGTACAGGACATAAGGAACCTGGGCGGATTAAGAAAAAAACTTCCAACGGTCTTCGGCGTATTCCTTGTGGCCGGCAGCTCACTCGCTGGTCTTCCGTTTTTCTCCGGTTTCTTATCGAAGGATGCGATCCTCACCGCTGTACTGTCCTCGGCAGGGACGGAAATCACCTGGAAATGGTTGATCACAGCCGGTGTATTCTTCGTAAGTTTTCTAACGATGGTGTATACGTTCCGATTGATATGGTCCATTTTCTGTGGTGAGGAAAAGAAAACAGCGGGGCTATCAGTTGTGGAACCGCCTGTGGTAATGCAAGCACCTATCATCATTCTTGCAGTGTGCTCGCTTTGGATTATCATTTCCTGGAATCCCTTTGTTCATACTCGCTGGGGCCAGCTTCACCTGGAACATAATTGGATCATTACAATTTTTTCCGCGATATGGGTGATCTGCGCTTTAATAACAGCCTACCTCTTGCGCAACAGGACTCTCAATTCCGCACTGCTCAGCAGGGGATTTTACCTGGACAATCTTTATAACTGGACGATCAGAAATATCGGATTCACTTTGGCGCAAACGACCTCAACGACAGACAAACGATGGATTGATGGAGTTATCCACGCCACGGCTTATGGCCAGGTAATTTTTGCGCATGTTACAGGCTGGATCGATCGCGCTCTCGTTGATGGAACTGTAAACGGAATAGCAGATATGATTAAAGGCGTGGGTGCATTTACCCGCTCTTTTCAGGCGGGCAAAATTCAGCTTTATATTTTCTGGTCCGTATTTACAATCATTATTTTTCTAATTTGGACCCTGCTTTAAAAAGCCAGATTATTAACTGTAATTGTTGATGCAGCAATACCTTATTTCATTCTTAATATTCAGTCCTCTGGCTGCTGCATTTATCGGGCTTTTTATTCCTCCAAAAAGTGCGCAGGCATTTCGAGCAATTACGTTGTGCACAAACGTTATCCAGATTGTTGTGGCGCTTATCATGCTAGTTTCCTATGACGCTGCCAGCGAAATGCAATTTATCGAACATCGACCGTGGATTACCCTTGATCTCGGTACATGGGGAATGTTAAAGGCCAGCTATTTTGTAGGAACCGATGGACTAAGTTTTCCAATCGTAATACTTGCTGTTTTCATCCTTTTCATTGCCACCATTTCTTCATGGAATGTCTCTGAAAACGTAAAGGGATATTACCTGCTTTTGCTAATCCTAAACGCTTCCATCCTGGGCAGCTTTACGGCATTGGATTTCCTATTGTTCTATCTCTTCTTTGAATTCATGCTGTTGCCCATGTTCTTCCTCATCGCAATTTGGGGCGGACCGCGAAGGGAGTATGCATCAATAAAATTCTTCTTGTATACCTTGCTTGGTTCGATCTTTATTCTGATCGCAATGATCGGATTATATATCTCCGTTCATGACCCAGGGTCGTCCGGTGTGTTGGTGCATACTTTCAACATACTGCACATGACGGAGCCGGGTAATTTCATTTCAAATACTATTCTTGATCCAAATAATCCGTGGATGATCGGGCCATACAACGCCAGGCTGTGGGCCTTCCTTCTTTTATTTGTCGGCTTCGCCATCAAATTGCCAATGGTACCAGTTCATACCTGGCTGCCAGATGCACACGTGGAAGCATCAACGCCAATCTCAGTGATACTTGCAGCGCTGCTCCTGAAAATTGGTGGGTATGGATTGCTGCGAATTGCATTCCCGGTATTTCCTGAAGCAGCGATCTATTTTGGATGGATGGTGGGTCTGATGGGAGTGATTTCTATTATTTATGGTGGACTGAATGCTATGGCAAGCACAGACCTGAAGCGACTTATAGCCTACTCGTCCGTTTCGCATATGGGATTCGTTTTGTTGGGAATGGCTTCGCTCACTTCCGAGGGTGTTACGGGTTCTGTTTATCAGATGATCAGTCATGGCATCATAACATCAATGCTGTTCTTGATTGCGGGCGTATTATATGATCGCACACACGATCGGATGATCGATAGTTATTCCGGGTTATCTTCAAAAATGAAGTCTTATACAACGCTAGTGCTGGTCGCCTTTTTCGCCTCACTGGGGTTGCCTGGTTTTTCAGGATTTATCGCAGAAGTAATGGTATTCCTTGGGGCATTCCGGTCAGGATCAGCCAATGGAATCTTACCTGAAGCTTTTGCCATCATCGCCACAGTTGGATTAATATTAGGTGCTGCATATTATCTGTGGACATTGCAACGAATGTTCTTTGGCCCCTTTAATCTGAAACCACATTTGTCGGAAACACAAGTCTCCGACCTGACTAAAAGAGAAATGTTTATGCTGGTGCCTTTGGCAGCCGCGACCTTTGGTTTCGGAATTTTTCCACAACCATTGCTGGAAATTATTGATCCGTTCGCCAGGCATTTTACAGACTTTGTACTCGAAACGGGAAAGAATCTAACCGTAACACTATAAGCAGTGACAGGGTTAATAGAACAGGTGCAGTCGATTCGGATGAGCTTCAACTACTTCATCCCCGAAGTCATACTCTCCCTGTCCCTCATTGTTCTGCTTATCGCCGGTCTTATAAAAAAAGACGGGGCTCATTTGCATATCCTTTCTGCTCTTGCCTTCACTGCAGCATTGTTGCTTCACATTTTTAACTGGAGTAACTATAGTGAACCGCTTAACATCTTTAATGCGATGCTCAGAAGCGATTCCTTTTCCGCATACCTCAAGATTTTGGTGGATGCAGCCGGTATTTTCACTGTGGCTTTAACGTGGAGAAACGCAAAGCAACAGCGTCTCTCCGAATATTACGCCCTCGTAATAACGGTGTCGCTGGGCGCACACTTGCTATTGATGAGCGTTAATCTTGTTTCAGTTTTTATTTCGTTGGAATTAATCTCCATTAGTTCTTATGCACTCACAAACTTTTCCTTCTCGAAGAGCAGTGCAGAAGGAAGTCTGAAATATTTCTTGTTTGGATCGGTGGCATCAGCAGTGATGCTCTATGGATTTACATTCCTCTACGGTTTCACCGGCACCCTCGATTTTCCCTCCGCCCGATTCGCCGAAGCTTTGATGAACAATCAATCGCCCCTTCTCCTTCTCGCTGGCTGTATGGCTCTGGCAGGATTTTTTTTCAAGATGGCGGCTGCCCCGTTGCATCCCTGGGCACCCGACGTTTATGAAGCAGCTCCTATGCCGGTGGTGGCGTTTTTCTCCGTAGTTCCAAAATTAGCAGGAGTTGGAATCTTAACTCGATTTTCGCTCGCACTAAATGTCTTCGGCCAAGCTGGTCACGACTGGCAATTTGTGATCTGCTTTGTAACTATGCTTACCCTTACCGTTGGAAATTTCTCAGCGCTTTGGCAACAAAGACCAAAGAGATTAATGGCTTATTCTTCCGTCGCACAGTCGGGGTTCCTTCTTGTGGGCGTCGCCGCATTCGTACCAACCGGTGTGAACTTTATGTTGTTTTATGCCAGTATTTTTCTCCTCGTCAATTATCTCGTTTTCCTCTACCTTCAATACTTTGAGTCGTGCGGCCTTGACACCGTAGAATCATTTGCTGGAACGGGTAGGCACTTTACGTTCGCTGGTGTTCTGCTTCTGATTGGATTGATTGCCCTCACGGGATTACCTCCGACCGCAGGCTTTACCGCGAAATTGTTTGTTTTTTCCTCGACTTGGGAGGCGTATCAATTGTCAGGGAAGCCAGTCTTGTTGTGGCTTCTGTTTTTCGGTTTGATGAATACAGTCGTCGCACTTTTTTATTATCTGAAAATACCGTTTTACGCATTTGTCAAAAGAGCCTCTTATGGGGGTGTACAAACGACACAAACGTTTGAAAACGTGGTCGGTATTAGCCTGGTATTGGTGATACTTCTTTTGTTCTTCCACCCCGATCTATTGATGAGATGGATTAATAAAATTAACTTTGTGCTTTAGCCGTGACCTTTTAATCGTGGTCAGTTGTTATATGGAATTCAATCGCTGGGTTTAATATACGATTGGGTAGTACGGATCGAAAAGTGAAATGAAACGGGAAACAACCAATGACTGATCAGATTCTTCACGAGTGTGGAATAGCAATGATCCGCCTCCGAAAGCCTCTCTCCTATTACATCGAAAAGTATGGTTCGATGTACGCAGTCAACAAGATGTATATCTTAATGGAGAAGCAGCACAACCGGGGACAGGACGGCGCGGGGATTGCAAACATCAAAATAGATATCGATTCAGGTCACCGTTACATTAGCCGTTATCGTTCAGTCAAATCGCAGCCAGTCGCAGCTCTGTTCAAGAAAATCGCCAAGAAATACAAGAAGGCGCAGAAGGAAGGAAAGCAAAAATATAAGAACGAACGATGGCTTAAAGAGAATGTCGCTTTCACCGGCGAACTTTGGTTAGGACATCTTAGATATGGAACGCATGGGATGAACAGTATTGAAAACGTTCATCCTTTTTTACGTCAAAACAATTGGCGTAGCCGCAACCTGGTTATGGCAGGCAATTTTAACATGACCAATGTCGATGAGTTGTTCGATCTTCTTGTAGATCTAGGCCAGCATCCCAAGGAAAAGGTGGATACCGTAACGGTGATGGAAAAAATCGGCCATTTTTTGGATGAAGAAGTTCAAAATCTCTTCGACAAGTACAAAGACAAATTTACTAACCGCGAGGTCTCAGAAATTATTGAGAATGAATTGAACCTCGCACGTATGCTTAAAAGAGCCTGTAAGGATTTCGATGGAGGTTATACGATGGCCGGACTTATCGGATCCGGATCGGCATTCGTTGTTCGAGATCCAAACGGAATTCGCCCGGCATATTATTATGCGAACGATGAAGTCGTTGTAGTTGCGTCTGAAAAGCCAGCGATCAAGACTGCGTTCAACATTGACTACAATCAGATTGAAGAAATCAAGCCTGGCCATGCGCTGATAATAGACAAGAGCGGCGAGTATGGGCAGCATATGATCACCACGCCCGGCGAAAAGAAATCGTGCAGCTTCGAAAGAATTTATTTTTCGAGAGGCAATGACCCGGATATCTATAAGGAACGCAAACAGCTTGGCCGATTGCTGGTACCGCAGGTGTTACGCGCAATAAATTTCGACATCCGGAATACTGTTTTCTCTTACATACCGAACACGGCCGAAACAGCTTTCTATGGATTGATGGCCGGAATCGAAGATTACCTTATCAAGAAACAAAAGGACATCATTATAGATCAGAAACCTACTGTGGATTCTCTGGAGGATATCTTATCGTTCCGTCCGAGGATTGAAAAGTTGGTCTTGAAAGATGTGAAACTGCGAACCTTTATTACTGATGACGAACATCGTGATGAAATGGTGGCCCACGTTTATGATACAACCTACGAGGTCATCCGGAAAGGTATCGATACTCTGGTTGTGATCGATGATTCCATTGTAAGAGGTACTACCCTTGAGAAAAGTATCTTGAAAATGCTCGACCGGCTCGAACCTAAAAAGATTGTCGTCGTCTCTTCAGCACCGCAGATTCGATTCCCCGATTGTTACGGGATCGATATGAGCAGGATGGGTGACTTTGTTGCATTCCGCGCAATGACAGCTCTGCTGAAGGAAAACAACAAGGATTATATTCTCGGAGAAATCTACGAAAAGTGCCTCCGCGCAAAAGATCGACCCCACCAGGAGAACTACGTAAAACAACTTTACGATCAATTCACATACGACCAGGTTTCGGCAAAAATTTCCCAGATCGTAAAACCCGCTGATACTAAAGCCGAAGTGGAAGTCGTGTTCCAGACCGTTGAAAATCTTCATAAAGCAATCCCTAACCACGCAGGTGATTGGTACTTCACCGGTAACTATCCTACTCCGGGTGGCATGAAGGTGGTGAACCGTGCATATGTGAATTATATGGAAGGGCGGCTGGTGAGAGCGTATTAGGTGGTGATCCGGCAGGGGTAAAAGGTAAGTGGTAAGTAGTTAGTGGTGGATCAGTGCGCTCGAATATAATGACTGCAACTTCGTGCCTTTGCGTGAAACCGCTCAATTGGATCGTATTGATGAAAGTTGCTAACGCACGGACAGGCTGTCTGCTGATAGCTGACGGCTGTCAGCTAATAAAGAAATCAAACACAATCCTGTTCATGCACCTAAAATGACCTCTCGGGCATTTGTCAAATCCCTTTGAACTACACGGTCTGCATTCAAGCCTGTTGTTCTCAAGCACGGTAAACCTGGTTCGGTAGGGATATTTTCCAAACATGAGGATAGTATTGCCCCAGAGTCCATAAATATCCCGTTTGAACGCTGAAGCAACGGGTATAAACTCATTATCAAACGTAAAAACGGCGCGTGATTGTTTAATGACACTAGCCATCTGGTTGAAGTTGAATTTCCCGCAGGCATTGTATACCACCGTGCGTTTATTGAGTTGAAAGAGTCCTTCATCATAGGTAACGGAAACAGACTTCCCGAAAAAACTGCTCACGACTTCGCCGGTTTCGAAATCAGCCTTATCACCAAGAAGAACGATAGGCTTGTTAATCTTGTCACATAGCTCGATCATCCGGTCTATGGGCAGCTTTCTAGTGTTGTAGTTAGCGCCGATGCAAAACACCATATATTCGCCACGAAACTCAGAGGGAAGCCACTCCTTTAGTACTTTATCTTTTTCAGGAATAAAATAATCCAGTCCCAATTCGTCAGGTTTTAGTCCGAGCGCCGAAACACTATCAAACATCCGCTGCACAAGATGCTTATTTGGCAACTGATCTATTTTCAGGTTTACCATCAACCATTGTTTCCACCAGAGCGACTTTAACGTATAGGTTTTCTTGTTTATAAGCCTCGTAAGCCAAACAGCGTTCCATTCATCAGAAAGGTTTACAACGAAATTAAAGTTGTGTTTTTTCAGCCTCCGGTAATTTTGCCAGACCGACTCAACAGAGAAATGAATATTGTCAACGTAAGGGTTTTCATCCAAGGTAAATGCAGCCGACAAATCCGCGAAGGCATGCAATTCAATATCATCTAATTGAACCTTCAACGCGCGTATTAACGGCGTGGCAAAAACCACATCCGCGATGGAAGATCCGCATATAACCAAAGCCTTCAACACGCAGGTCGTTTATCTTTCGAATTTAACATTGGGAAGCTCCTGGGGTTTCCAACGGGGTAAAATTAAAGGTATAAGGGATTGCAATCCCTTTTGTTTTTAAAATTTCTGTCTATAGACGTGGATTGTCAAACAATCGGCTTTAAAAACCTGGGCCTGGTTTTGCAGCATCAAGCGAGCAGGAAAATACAAAGACTATTTACTAATTTGTAAAGCGATAAAGAATAAGAGTTATGAATTACTGGCTAGTCAAAACCGAACCCGATACCTTTTCATGGGAAGATCTTGTCCGCGATAAAAAAACAGTATGGGACGGCGTACGAAATTTTCAAGCCCGGAGTAATATGAAGGGTATGAAAAAAGGTGATCTCGTCTTTTTCTACCATACTGGTGATGAGAAAGCGATCGTTGGAATCGGTAAGATTATTAAGGAAGCTTACCCGGAACCGAATGACAAAGATTGGATCGCAGTGGATATTGCACCGGAACGAAAGTTAAAAAATCCAGTCACCCTCGCACAAATTAAAGCAGACAAACGTTTTGCTAATATGGTGCTCGTAAGAGCGTCCAGGTTGTCGGTGCAGTCAGTCAAACCCGAAGAATTCGATCTCATAGTAGATTTAAGCAACACAAAATGAAGTTATTCTTGTCTCTAATTGGCGCTTTTCATGGCTTTTCTGCGATGGCGGTGGCTATTATTCTATTCTTGTCGCATATACCTTCTCAGGCTCAGGTCTCCCAAACGAGCCGATATGAGCGAGAACAAAAAAATTCTGAGGACTACTTTAATGTCATTTCGTTAAAAGAAGATGGTCTCGCGTTGTTCCGTGAACGCGACAAATACAAAAACAGCAATAAAATTTGGGAGCTGATTCTTCTTGATACTGCGCTGCAGGAAAAATCCGTGATCGAAATTGAAGTCAACGAAAGGTATAAAATGGTTGGTTATGAGATCGCTCCGGATTACTTGTATTTCTTATACAGAACTGGCGAAACAACCAAAAATGATTTCGAACTGGTGACGGTCAACCTGGTGTCCAAAGAGATTGTTAAAAATCAAATTAAACCTGAGCTGGATTTCAAGTTGACGCATTTCATTAAGGTGGGAAATAATTTTGTTTTTGGAGGATATGTAAATAACGAGCCTGCAATTGTTTTATATGAGGTGGCCGACAAACAACTTCGGGTCATTCCCGGATTCTTTCAAAAAGATACTGAGCTTGTAGACCTGCGGACAAATCAGAATAGAACTTTTAATACAGTATCCATTGATCGCGGCTCAAAAGATAATCGCAAGCTGATATTGCGCACTTTTGATGAAACTGGAAAACAATTATTAGAAGACATTGTACCTATAGATGAACAACGTTCTTTGCAGACTGGTATTTCCAGCGCGTTGGAACGTGAAGATCTGGCAATTATGGGAACATGGGGAGAAAGAAATTCAAAACAGTCTACCGGCTTTTACTTTCTGGATGTTAATCCATTCCAGGAACAAACCATCAAGTATGTAGACTTTGGACAATTGGACCATTACCTTGACTATCTAAATCCTAAACGCGCCGAACGCATCAAACAAAATTCAAAAGAAGATGCGGCTTCCGGCAGGATTCCGAATTACCTGAACTACGTAATGCCATATCACGTGGCTGAATACGAAGATGGTTTTCTCTTGCTGGCAGAAGTTTATAGCCCCGTCTCCAATCTCAATCCATATTACAGTAACCCTTATTACTATAATCCATACTACAGTCCTTACGGATTTTATCCCTATGGTTATTATTATCCAGGGCTAGGTCGAATGTATCGCCCGTATATGTACAATGGACAATCGCGCAATACCAACGACGTGCGGGTTGCAGCAACGGTGTTACTGTCTTTTGCAAGCGATGGAAAAATAAACTGGGATCACAGCATTAAGCTGGACGAAAAGAAAATGCCAGGACTCGAGCAAGTGACCGATTATTGCATCGTGAAGAATCAATTGTACTTATTGTATAAGAAGGAGTCGGAGTTAAAGCTGAAAGTGGTCAACCTTGAAGATGATCAGGTTAATGAAAATACTATCAAGGTCCAAACAAACGAGCCACAGGATGAGATCAGGTCGGACAAAGAATTTGAGGGAGGCGTGCGTCAATGGCTGCCAAATTCATTTTTTGTATGGGGCTATCAGACGATAAGAAACACAACAAAAGAAGATCGCGTGCGAGATGTATTCTACATCAACAAAGTGGTTGTTAAGTAATGGGATACTATTCCTGTTCTTAATATTTTTTCAGGCAAAGGCTCAGCAGGTCTCGCAGACTAACCGCTATGAGCTGCCAATAGAAAAGAACGACTTTTTCGAAGTAATGCCATCGCAGGAGGATGGCATTTTTTTATACCGGCGCCTGTACGCTACGTCGGACGACAAACTTGAAATCATAAAGCTTGACACTGCATTCAATGTAAACTGGAAGGGATACCTGTCGCTTGATAAGAGAATGCAGCTGATGGCAAAGCGTGCTATCAATGGACAGTTCTACTTGTTATTAAGACGTCTGGATTTGAAAAGGAACAACATGGAACTTTATTCCGTGTCTCAAACGGATGGTGCTTATACAAAGTACGAAGTTCGGAATTACATACCTTTTGTTCCAACCGAATTCCACATCACAGAAAAGGCTGCGCTCATTGGCGGCTATTTTAATCATGTCCCCGTTGTTATGTCTTATTCATTTGCCGAACAACGGTCTAGAATTCTTCCAGGTCTGTTGAACGAAATGGGTGAACTTACGCAGATCAAAACCTTTTCAGATGGAACATTCGATGTGCTGATCAGTGCACGCAATTACATGAAACAACAGACGGTTTGGATAAAGAGTTATGACGCTGATGGAACCCTACTGGCGAATTACGCATTGGATCCTGAAGAAAACAAGCATTTAATCTTTGCCCGTGCCATGAAAACTGAAGACGATGTACAACTCATTGCTGGCGTATACGGCGGTCGAAATTCGGAATTTTCCCGCGGTCTCTTTATGGCAAGTGTAGATCCATCCGGACTTCAGCAGCTCCGTTATTACAACTATGGAGATTTGAAAAACTTTTTCAAATACATGAAGGCAAAGCGAGAACAAAGAGTAAAAGAGCGAATAGAGCGGCGAAAGATACGCGGGAAGAGAATCAGGTTCACCTATCGTTTTCTTGTTCATGAGATCGTTCCCTATAAGAATCAATATGTGCTACTCGGAGAAGCATTCTACCCAAGGTATAGATCCGTGGATCCGACCTACAATTTTTTTGGAGGACGTCCGCGTTACCCCGGATCATTCAGCGGACGTGTGTTTGACGGCTACAGCTATACCCATGCCGTTGTAATGGGATTTGATGAAAACGGAAAATTATTGTGGGATAATAGTTTTGAAATTAATGACGTAAAGACTTTCACCCTCGAGCAGTTTGTAAAGCTTGAAGTCCAGGAAGACCGAATTGCTTTGCTTTACCTTTTTGAAAACGAACTTCGCACAAAGATCATCCAGGATGATCAGGTTCTTGAAGGCAAAACCTTTGAGCCTATCAGAACAAAAAAAGAAGATGAAGTTGTGAAAAGGGAGCAGACAGAACTTAGCAAATTGGATTACTGGTACGATGATTATTTTTATGCTTACGGAATTCAGGAAATCACCAACCCCGGAACCGGTAAGCGACGAGTTTTTTTTATTAATAAGATATCCTGCCAATAGTTCCTGTAAACTTAAATGGACGGCGAGCCCGGAACTCCCTTTGTCGACTGCATTCTTCAAGTTCGGTTTCATGATAAAATCAATGAAAAATAACTTACCGCAAGCTTCTTGTGGAATGACATCTAATTAGGGCCAGCTGAAAAAAGTGGATGGTGCCGGAAATTTGTCAAGGCATGATGATAGAATCAAGTGCATGCATGATTTACGTAGCGTTCGTTTTTTTTACTCTTACTTTACCTAAGGGTTCAACGAAGTTTCTCTTTTAGGGTCAGTTCAGGGTTTTGATTTTCATTTTTACTTTCAGCAACCCAACTTATGCTTTTACATTTTGGAGAGAAGATGTTTCCCCTCCCGTTGTTTTTTTTATAACGCTAAAATTTCCATTTGATTCCAATACGACCGCGTCGACTTCGCTTAAATGCCCAATACCTGCCATGCGAACAACCTGTAGTACCTCTTTCTCTGTGATCCGGTGCGTTCTCATCTTTTCATTTAGGAACTGTCCATGATAAAACAATAGAAATGGTTCGGTCTTAATTAGTTTGTGAATACGCTTGGACCTGGTTATTAACCAGCTTATACTAAACTGCAGACCGATAAGAAGCGCAAAAGCAAGAATTCCGTCCGCCAGAGCGACATCCTTATTCAGAAGTACCGACGCTAACGTAGAGCCTAGAGCAACAGTGACAATAAAGTCGAATGCGCTAAGTTGTGATAGCGTCCTATTTCCTACAAGTCTAAGCATAACGACTAACGCAAAATAGGCGCAAATGCAAATGATCGATGTCCGAACGATACTTTCCCATGAATCAAAGAATATTTTATCCATTAGTTTAATATTACAGCGTTGTATTCTTCCTTTCTGCTTCTAGACTTTCCTTCCTTGGTCTTTGATGAAATTTGTTCAAAACCCAATATACCAGCCACGCTTTAAATCTTGTCGGAAGAGTCCGGGTTAAATAGTGAAACAAAACATTAATTATCCCTGGAATAATTCGGCGTCGGCGTTTCAACATTCCTGCCACAGCAATTTCAGCGACTTCAACCGGTTTAAGTCGCCCGACTTTAGCAATCCAGCCAATTCTATCGATACGCTTTGATGAGTCCCCAAAAGAATCGACGCCCGCTGGGCAGAGCGTGCTAACACAAACTGATGTATGCTTCAGTTCCTCGTGCAGCGCCTCTGAGAATGTGGTAACATAACTTTTACTGGCCGCATATACCGACTTAAAAGGAATCGGCATAAAGCCAGCCATACTACTTACATTCAGAATATGGGCTCTCTGTCGTAGTTTTAATTCAGGCAAAAACTTACGCGTCAAAAGAGTAGGCGCGATTACATTCAGACCAATTAGATTCGTGTAAAAGGCCCCCTCAAAATCGCTAAAATTTCCTTGGGACCCGACACCTGCGTTGTTCACCAGGATGTTAATCCCAATGTTCATTTCTTTACACCACTTAAATACAGTTTCGGCAGAATGCAGCTCAGTGAGATCCAATTCCAGAAAAACAACTTTTACATGGTATTTGCCTGCTAACGAGTATGATAATTCTTCAAGGTTTTCATTAGGGAGTGCAACCAATGCTAAATTAATCTGTCGTCTTGCGCATGATTCAGCAATCGCTTTTCCAATGCCACTGCTGGCCCCCGTTACTAACGCGTATTGCTCTTTCATAATTATATACATCGTATGAAACAGGGCGCCACTTCTTGAAATTATGTTTCATAGATATCATATGTAACAACAACACACAGGTCAAAGTTATGATCCAGTCATCCCTGGCTCGGGATCTTTCTGGCTGTTTGAGTTGTAGCCTACTGATTCACAGTGTAAGTTTGATGATGAAGGACTGAACTATATGGAACTCCTAGACAATATCCTCTCCATGCTTCGCAACATAAAAGACAACCCGGCGAAGCTGCAGGAGCTGCACGATTTTATGATACGTGAAATCTATGAAGAAGAAGACGAGGATGATGATTTTGATGTTGATGATGCGCTGCAAGTGCCTGAAAAATACCAGGCGGTGGTTAAGGAGGCAGCGGATTTGCTGGCAGCCGATATGATCTGCTTTATAAATGCTGAGACGCTGGAACTGGTCACTATCCCCGCACTTGTCATGGACGAAATCGAGTGGAACGAAGAGGATGAAACGGACGAAGAGCTGGAAACAGACGAGTTTGAGGAGAGTTTTGATGACTTTGCTGTCTTTAAGAAAGATTTAAATCGAATCAACACGGAGTGGAAGAAAGTCATACGCATAGAGCAACCGCAATCGCATGAATCTTTTCGCTTTATGGAACAGTTTGCGCATAGCCTTTCCGATGCAAAGGTGCGCCATGCCCTGGGCAATGCATTGCAGCGTTCCAAACCTTTCAAAAATTTCAACGCCATCATACAGAATTCCACGGCCCGTGAGGCGTGGTTCAACTTTAAACAAAAATGTCTGGAGAAGTACGTGTTTGATGCAATTAGTCGGAACTTAATCGATGAAGGTGAAAATTAATGACAACAACTTCCGGATGTCTTTACACAAATAGTACGTTCCCAATCCAAATTTTTGCAGTATGACCAAAACGAAAAACCAGCAAAATCAACCGCTAAGTCCAGAAAAATACGTGATGACCCGTGCGCGGTCACTTCCGATTTACAAATGCCTGATCAGCAACGAATGGGAGCAAGCCCGTATGGGTAGTATTGCGGTAATGCGCAAACACAACAACGGACACATTACCGCAGGCTATTATTTAGTGGACCTGATGGCAAGAGGTGTTAAAGATACGCACTTCGTTTTCAATACTTCGGAGCCGCGGTTGCTTGAACAAACACCAGAGAATATTTTCACGGAGATCCCTTATGCCCTGGCGCATAATATCATCTATGGAGCAGTCGCCTTTGCCGAAGATTATGACATCAAGCCGCATCCGAATTTCAATCTAACACAATTTATTCTCGAAGAAGATACCGAGGATATTGAATTCATCGATATTGAGTTTGGTATCAGCGGTAAGCCAGTACTCATTGATGGTGTTGATAATATTGACCTTTGATTGAAGGCGATGATGAAATTTACCGTTAGCTAGTTGAGGAACAGACTGACATGAACCCCTGGAAACGGGAATTCAATAGTTAATACCCGCGAATCCCATAACCAGCTTTACTTAGGGTCCGCTGAAAAAGTAAGACATGGTATTGACTCGAGGTACATCCTTGGATCTCTGCCGGTGCGGTGGCCTGGTCGAAATGCGGGGGTGGCCCGGAATGCGCGGTGGCCAGCATATTTCGACCCACCCTTATCTTTTTGGAACTTTTTGTTTTGGGTGAGCAAAAGAAAAAGTGGATAGGTGCAGGAAACTTGTCATGGCTTAATCACAGAATTAAGTGCATGCAAACATTAGACAGCGTACGTTTCTTCTTGCACTG
>JAEZBX010000325.1 GCA_023412765.1 Bacteroidota bacterium | reverse complement strand
CAGGAATACATTAAGAAGAAATTCAAGACGAAGGACAATCCAGTGAATTTTGTTTTTCACGGTGGATCAGGGTCGGAGCCTGAGGCGATTACAGAAGCGATTAGCTATGGCGTTGTGAAGATGAATATCGATACCGATCTTCAATGGGCGTATTGGGATGGAATTAGAAAATACTATAAGAAGAACGAAGCGTTTCTTCAATCACAGTTGGGAAATCCTTCTGGCGATGACGCACCTAATAAGAAATATTACGATCCACGCGTATGGCTTCGCGACGGTGAGACATCGATCAAAGACCGGCTCGCGCTTGCTTTCAAAGAGCTTAATGGGATCGGCCGGCTTTGATGCCTTTTTCTTTTGATGGAGCAGCACTCAGAGATGGGTGCTGTTTTTTTTATTGGGTGCAACCAAACGTCGGTCCTGAATTTATGACCATTCATTTTTCTTGCCCAACTTCAGTTCATTTAATTTATATTGAGAAAATGCAAACCGTTCTTTTTCAATAGAAGGAAGAAATCGAAAAGGTCAATTTCACGAAAGAGAATAGCTAAGTCCAGATATCGCGGTAAAGAAAATTTAACTATTCCTGTTGGATCAGAATTATTGGCAGTAAACTTTTAGCAGATAATTCAATCAACATAGGCTGCCCACCGGGCGCACTCATTTGTTTTCAGAGCATTTTCCATAAATTGAATTATGAAAAATCTTACATTGCTTATCACCATCCTACTATCTACTGGCTGCAACTTAAGCCACGTAATTGCACAAACCTCCATTGGTAAACATGCTTCCATGGAAGTCTCCCAAGAAGAAAAAGAAGAGCGGAACAAACAAATTGCTCTTGCGAATGCCCGGGCAATTCATAACCATGATATTGTCGCAGCTTCGAAATCTTTTGCGCCTGACATAATTAACTACGGCAACGGTGCCATGCCACCTCAAAGAGGAATAGAAGCGGTCACATCAAGCCTGCGTATGTTTATAAATGCATTTCCCATCGACAGTATAGACAACCTGGTAGCGGTTGCAGATGGGGACTGGGTATTTCTCTGGGGAAAGTGGAGCGGCACATGGAAGGAAGACTTCATGGGCCAGAAAGCGACAGGTAAATCGTTCACTAAACCGGAAGTTGAGATTTATCGCTTCAACGACGAAGGCAAGATTATTGAACACCACAGCGTGCAATCCATACGAGAAATTGCAAGGCAAATCGGAATGAAAATTCCAGGAGAATAAGCAACAGACGGTCTAAGCCGAAACGAGTTAAAGAAATGAGAGGATCTATGGGACGTATATCGCGAACGTTGCTCGGGTTTTATAGGAACATCAATGCGATCACTCACAGCGATTGTCTCACTTCGAAAAGAGAGAATCTCGCCGGCGAGTCTACCGTCTCGGGGACTCGCCGGTTTATATATGCCTCTGGATACTTTGTACTTTCGTTGAAGTTACGTTTGGGCTAAAAGTTGAATATAGGAATTGACATTAGGTCCAATGTCATTGATACTTATATTTTCGGAGGACGGGCAATGCTATGTTTTTGCTAGTGTTGAATATGAAAGGCGTTGTCGGGAGGAATTGATTTTTGTCATTAAACGTAAGTAGATACGAGCGTACCAATGATACAGAGGTTATTTTATAGAGATTATTTGTAAAATGAAAATCACACTACAGTTGCTGACATTAACATGTATACTCTTTGCGTCATGCGACAAAGAAGCTGAATCAAAATATACGAACCTATTAACATCGACCACGTGGGGCCAGCCAACTGTTTTGTACAGGCCCGGTAGCCTCGGATATTGGAGTGAGACTACATGCTCGGCAGGACAAGCTATCGTGTTCTACAGCAATGGAAATTATGTTCACAATAACTACTGCTTGAATCTGACAATTGATGGAAAATGGAGTTGGGTTGTAATGGATAAAGAAATCAAACTTGAAACTTTTTACCAGGGAATAAAGCAGCGGACATCCATTTTAACAATAATTGAGTTATGGGATACCCAGCTCGTCATGCGTGAAAGGGAAGAGGGTGCGCCAGATGATGAGTATTTCGAACTGGAATATTTGCCGCGAGGCGAATGATGTAGAGACACGTTGTTATTTCATAATGTGTTAATGATTACGTCGAGAAGTTCCCGTTTTTTATTAATTTAAGACAGCGCGAATTTGCTACCGTTAGCAGCCAATTCTTCAATTTATATCCACCACGTGTATGCACGCTGTTTTTGGCCTTATACTAATCTCACTGAGTGTGACGATTTCATTGGCACAAACGCGAGCTATTCCTGTGAAGTATAATTACGATCCGAATGCAGGTTGCAAACAGGTTGTTTTAGGCAGCGGATTTGAAAAGTCAGGGATGGTTCAATATGTCGCCCGATCAAAGATCATCGAATCGAAGTGGATTGGGAAGCAATTAAGCATTAAGATTTTTGTTGTCTCCGATTGTTGTCCACCGGATTTTCTTGGATATCTGGTACGCAATGATACCTTACAGTTGTACTATGGAGATAAGAGAAGTATTCCTGTTAAAGAAGGCCAACCGAAGGAGGTTGAGATATGTATGTGTGGGCATAACGGAT
Source organism: Bacteroidota bacterium (assembly GCA_023412765.1). GTDB lineage: Bacteria > Bacteroidota > Bacteroidia > Cytophagales > Cyclobacteriaceae > Chryseolinea. The sequence continues at coordinate 16,079 of JAEZBX010000325.1, read as the reverse complement.
GTGGTTATCAGTTTGAATATAAAATTGACGGACTGAAAAAAAATCGAAATTACTTAGTCGGCCTATCAGATGTTCTCGGTATTGGATCGAGAGCTCCTATTCCTATCGGCTACACTGATGGCAGATTCAAATCAATTAACTATCCGAAAGAGGGTGGCTTGCTTGAGGTAAGGCTGGACGAAAAAATCGATGAAGCAATCTCATCCTATAAGAAGCTGGAACCGCTATATGATTCATTGCTGCAATTGCATAGGGCCGGAGGGTCAGGTGAAAGCGAAATCGTTGGCCGAATTAAGTGGGTATGGATTGATTATTTCACTGCGAGAGAAGCCATTTATGACAAGTATGTCAGACACAATCTGGATACAAAAAAATACAGCTTTAGGGTTGACAAATTTGAATTAGATGTACAAAATCAACTGAAATCGCTAATGCCAAAACTAGAGATTGTCAGCACATTTTTGTCAGGTGGAGCATTGTCTGAACCAGTTAACCGGTCCAATAAATGACTAAGCCGGTACGTAACTCACCCAACCAATGCGGGCCAGGCGTGGCAACAAAAGGTGAGGCAGGCGCTACTTCGGTGTTCCTTGTTTGTTATTCGATATTCGGTGTTCTCTATTTTTTGCCGCAAACTCCCCTCAATGTTGTCGTCATTTCACCTCCTTGCTGACGAATTTTTTAGGAATTTTACAGAACCGGTTTGCATCGAACACACCCGATCCCTATCTATAAATACTTATCAAAAGACATTAAATGACAAAGCATGGCACACGTATCGATCTATCTGAATTTTAATGGCAATGCAGAAGAGGCATTTACTTATTACAAAAAAGTGTTTAAGACAGAATACTCGTCCCCAATCATGCGCATGGGGGATATGCCAGATAACCACGGGATGACAAACCTGACTGAGGCCGACAAAAGTAAAGTAATGCATGTTGCTTTGCCGATTCTCGGTGGCTTTGAAATTATGGCAACTGACATGCTGGACAGCATGGGTAAAGTAATCGAGGGAAATAACGTTACTATAAGCCTAAATCCAGACACCAAAGAAGAAGCTGACCGTTTGTACAACGAACTCTCACAAGGTGGTAAAGACAAGGCCGCGCCACACGATGAATTTTGGGGCTACTGGGGCACATGCCAGGACCGGTTCGGTATACGGTGGATGTTCAATGTTTCTCATCCTGGCAGTAACTAGTTTCGTTTTCCTTTTCCTTCTAAGTGAATCTGCGATATCGCCAGATGGCACTGCGCTGCTTGTAGTATAAACTTGCGGCTTGTTGGTTTTTTTTGACCGCGGAGAACGCAGAGGGAAATTCGCGCAGAGGACGCTGAGTCTTAGAACTCTTTAGAGAATATGGAAATATAAATCAGTGCAGCTCCGCGGTCTCTGCGTGAATTCCCTCCGCGCCTGCCGATAGGCAGGACTCTGCGATAAAAAGCAATCTTAATTCAGTGCATTATATAGGGAGGCCGCACGCCGATGTCTCCGCAGAGTCTCCGGTCTCCGGGACTCTGACGGAACTGCAAACTTTTCCGACAACCAACTGCAAATTTCTTTGATGTTAAAATCGTGCGTAATGTCCTGTGAAAATAGATGTATGCTCCACCGGGGTGCTTAAGTTCCAAAACCTGATATCATCAGTGAAAATAATTCTAACACTTTGTAACCATTTCACTCAAAATTCCCACCTTAAGGAGTAACGCATCGAAGTATTCAATGAAGGGAACTAATCAGGAGACGGAGATTGAACTTATAACTAAAGCATTAGCGGGCGACAAAAAAGCATTCGGATTTCTTGCGGATAAATATTACGCGTATTGCCTGACTATCGCCCAAAATATCATTGATGATAAAGATGTTGCAAAAGACCTTGTACAAAACGGTTTAATGGATGCGTATTTTTGCCTGAGTAATCTGAGGAATACAAAAGCATTCAAAGAATGGCTTGCCGGAATTATCAGAAACATTTGTAAAAATTATCTCCGGGAGAATAATAAGCAATTTCAATCATTAAAGCAGTACTATGAAGAGCATCACAATCCTGAAACCTATGAAGAAGAAAGGATTGTGAGCATTGTCCTTGACGGGATAAAGTCTCTTGATATGCCTTACCAAATGGTCGTGTATCTTTTTTACTATGAGGGAAAAAGCATTGATGAAATTTGTAATGAACTTTCAATCACCAGCTCTCTTGCAAAAGTAAGACTTCATCGTGCAAGAAAGGAATTGAGAACAATATTGGAACGCAACCAGGAATTACGAGAATTTCAACAATATCATAAATATCGCAAGATTATGAGAAGAGTCACAATAATTGATATGATACTGGGAGGAGAAAACAACAGCAAATGCAGTGTTTTATTTTATGATGAAGAATCATTTCGGGTGCTGCCTATTGTGATCACCAGAGAGGAAGCAGAAAACATGTTGATTGCCATGAAGGGTATAGAATTTCCGAGGCCAATGACCTTTAACCTTATAACGGAGATCATAAAAAGTAACAGCTTGGTTCCGGTAGCAGTTCATGTTACAGAAATCTTGGATGGTGTTTTTTTGTCAAAGTTGCAATTAAAGGGTGAGAAGCAAGTAATGGAGTATGATTCACGACCCAGCGATGCGGTGACCATTGCCCTTATGTTTGACTGCCCAATTTTTGTTTCTCAGAATATTTTGGACAAGGCAGGATTCCCTGTTCCAGAGAAATATCGGACTATGACGCCACGCGAAAAGGGAATTGAGTATTTGTCAGAGCAAATCGAAAACTCATTGTTTCAAATGAAAGCTAAATTGGATTCTTTAAAGAAGACGAAATCAAAAAATGACATTCAAGCGCAAATACAACGGCTCATGAATTATGTGTTTGAGGAAAGCTGATTCCACACAACACGATTGCGAGATCTTATCAATGCGCAGTACTTTTTACATTCTTAAGATAAACATTGGCCAGCCATGCAAGTCCCAACGCTATAATTGCACCTATAAACGAATTTATTTGCATCCCAAAAATAAACGCTTCGTTTGCCGAACTTAATAACGTCGTACCAAACGCCGGGTCCAATTTCGACGCGACTGTTACTGCGCCGCCTAGTGTTTCCGTTGCTTCATCCGCGAGCTGACCTGAAATTTGTTCCGGCATTTCATCCCCAACCTTCATTCGATATACCGCAGTACCAATGCTGCCGAGAATAGCAATCCCTAATGCACCACCAAATTCGGAACTTGTCTCTGAAATAGCGGAAGCTACTCCGGCACGCTCCGGTGGCGCAGCACCTACAATCAGGTCCGTGGTCAGCGTAATAACTGGCGCAAGTCCAAGCGAATAAAGCAGCATACCGATCACCAGAAATTCTACACCTGTCTCGACTTCAACTTGTGTGATCAAACTAAACCCGACGGCCGCGAGTAGCAACCCATATGTAATAACCTTTGCAGGCTGAAATCGATGCGCGAGCATTGGCGCAAGAACTGATCCGACGATAAAACCCGCGAATGAAGGCACCGCAAGAAACCCCGCTTCCAGCGGAGGAAGCCCCAGTACTAACTGCAAGTATTGAAAAATAAAAATGAATCCACCAAAAGCAATAAAGGTGATAAGGGTATATATAGTAAGTGCTGCGCTAAATGCCCTCGATCTAAATAAGTTGAGATCGATCATCGGCATTTTCAATCTCCGCTGACGATGCAAGAATAACGCGCTTAAAATTATTCCAAGAATAACTGACAAGCCACCATACCAGACGAGACCCTCTTCTGCAAACTTCTTCAGGCCAAAAATGATTGAAAGTACACCGCATAGTGACATAAAAGCACTTACAAGATCGAGACGCCCTGCCTCGGGGTCTTTGAATTCTGGCAACAGGAGAGGGCCTAATGTTAGAAGCAATACCATCACGGGTATTGCAATGAGAAACACAGATCCCCATTGAAAATATTCCAGCAAAATTCCGCCAACGACCGGCCCAAGCGAACCACCAGCAGAGTAACTCGCCACCCATACGCCAATGGCAAACGTGCGTTGCTTCGGATCAATGAACATATTTCGGATGAGTGAAAGTGTCGAGGGTGCAAGCGTTGCTCCAGCAATTCCCAACACCGCGCGTGCAACAATCAGCATCTCTGGGGAAGTTGAGTATGCAGCAAAAATGGATGCTAATCCAAAGGCTGCAGCGCCAATCATCAATAATAATCTTCTCCCGATTCTGTCACCCAAGGTTCCCATGGGGATGAGAAAGCCTGCGACCATAAAACCATATATGTCGACAATCCATAGCAATTCGGAACTACTGGGCTGTAAGTCAGCCGTCAGGTGGGGAACGGCAAGGTTGAGCACCGTTAAATCCATAGAATATAACGCGCATGGCAATGCAATAACCGCCAGGCCAATCCATTCCTTCTTACCAGCGCGTTGTGCTATCGCTAGGTTGTCCTTTAAATTTTGTGTCATTGTGTTGTTCAATGCTGCTAAGTCGACTGTACTCGTCACAAATGGACATGCTATCTCAACTATCTTTTAAAAATTTGGGCCACAGGGGGTTAATAACGGCAACAAAATGCACCGGATGCATTTTCACACGGCTTTTTTAATACTGCTATAAATTTTTTTTGAAGATCCCGTAACATCCATTAACTTAACACCGTTAAGTAAAACATTGTAAGAAAATGACAATTACCACACGGAAGGAACGTCAGAAAGAGGAGTTGAAGGGTAAAATTCTTCAGGCGGCAAAGGAGTTGTTTATGCAAAAGGGTTTTGAAGAAGTGTCAATTCGGAACATCGCAGAGAAAATTGAGTATTCTCCAACTACCATCTACCTGTATTTTAAGGATAAGGACGACATATTCTGTGAACTACATCGGGAGGGATTTACACTTTTAAATCAATATTTCCGTCCTCTCGCGCATGTTGCAGACCCCTATGAACGACTGAAGGCGATCAACAAGGCTTATATCAGTTTTGCCCTTGAAAATGGGGAATTCTATGACCTTATGTTCATTATCAATTCTCCAATGAAGTCCATCCAAAAGGACGAATCGGATTGGGAGGAGGGTAAACGTGCTTTTGGATTCCTGGTGAATACTATAGAAGAATGTATTGCCAAGGGATACTTTAAAAACATGCGCACAGAGGTAGTTGCTTTTACCGTCTGGTCGATGGTCCATGGAATCGCATCTCTCGAAATACGGAACAGATGTCCTGTGGTTGAGGACCTCAACGAAAAAGACCTGGCTCATAAGGCAAGCGATATGGTGAATGAGATACTGGACCGGATGCATGCCGTAAAGTAGATTTTTTTTCTCTATTAGTTAACACTGTTAAGTAAATGATCAATGGAAAGCTACTCGCTCAAACTTAGCCTTATTGCCATTTTTTTATTGGTAATCGGCTACTCCTTCGCATCCGCTCAATCATTGGATGACTACATCAAGGAAGGGTTGGAAAGTAACCTGGTACTGCAGCAGAAGAACGTTTCACTTCAACAAGCTCAGCAATCACTTCAGATTGCAAGAAGCTATTTTCTTCCAAGCATCAGCTTATTGGCCGACTACACATCAGGCAAGGGTGGCCGTAGCATAGCCATACCGGTAGGTGATTTGCTAAACCCAGTCTATCAATCATTGAATCAAATTACACAGAGCGACTACTTTCCACAGATTGAAAACGTAGAGCAAAACTTTTTCCCGCGAGACTTTTATGATACCCGCATACGTACATCAATACCACTGGTGAATACCGATTTGCTTATCAATAAAGAGATCGAAGGACAAAAGGTAATGCTTAAACAATATGAAGTCGAAATATACAAACGCGAGCTTGTCGAGAATATCAAGACTGCATACTACAATCTTAAAGCCGCAGAGAATGGCGTTAAAATTTATGAAAGCGCGTTGACCTTGGTTGAAAAGAATGTGCAGGTTAATCGTTCGCTTGTCGACAATGGCAAGGGCCTTTATGCCAACTTGCTGCGCGCAAAAAGTGAGGCCGAACGCGTTAGGGCAGACCTGAACAGCGCCAGGAATAAGGTGGCCAACGCGAGTAAATATTTCAACTTTCTGTTAAACCGCGACTTTGAAACGTCCGTCAACACCGTTGCTTCTGAAGACCTGCCACAAGTGTTAGACACAGCTGAAACGGCAGGACGCCGCGAAGAAGTTCAAATGCTGCAGACGGTGCGAGAGATAAACGAATCGGCGCTGCGCATGAGCAAACTCAACCGGCTACCAAAAGTGAATGCTTTCATGGATTTAGGAAGTCAGTCGGAGGGATGGAGGTACAATAGTGATTCGAGGTATTATCTGGTTGGTGTACAACTATCCCTACCGATTTTCCAGGGCCTTCGCAACGATCGAACTATACGACATCGTCAGCTCGAAATTCAGAAATCAGAACAGGATCTCCTTCACACGCAAAAGAGCCTGGAACTTGCTGCCTCTGTTGCAAGAAACGAGCTGAAGACCACCATGGAAAACTACCATGCTGCAGAAGAGCAACTCAAATCTGCACAGAGCTATTTTCATTTGCTGGAAAGAGGATACCAACAAGGGGTCAATTCACTAATTGAATTCCTGGATGCCAGAAATGAACTCACTTCCTCACAGTTACAACTCAACCTGAGGAAACTGGAGGTGCTTACAGCAAGCGCCCATCTTGAAAGAGAAACCGCATCTTACTCCATATTAAAGCAATAATTATGAAAAAGAATTATGTGTTCGCAGCTATCGCAGTGGGGATACTCACTGCTGGAATGCAATCTTGTACCGATAGCAGGGGAGACGTTAAATCAGTTCCGCGCAATGCCGAACCGGTCCCTGTTCATATTATGCCTTTGAAGAGATCATCTGTGTCGACAGCCATAAAGGCATCCGGACAACTAACAACCGATGATCAAACAATCCTGGGCTTCAAAACCGGAGGAATTGTTAAGGAAGTTTTGGTCAAGGAAGGCGACTTTGTCAAGAAAGGGCAAGTACTTGCAGCGCTTGATTTGCGGGAGGTTCATACCCGTGTATCGCAGGCAAAATATGGCTATGAAAAGGCACAACGCGATTTCGAACGTACGAATAATTTATACAGGGATAGCGTTGCGACATTGGAACAGCTTGAAAATGCTGAGACGGCACTCGCCATTGCAAAAGAACAGCTCGATGCAGCGTCGTTCAACCAAAGATTTTCTACCATTCACGCGACGGCCAATGGATATGTACTTAGAAAATTTGTGAATGCAGGCCAGGTGGTTGACGTCGGTGATCCTATCCTTCAAACAAACGGTGCAGGTGATGCAAAGTGGATATTGAAGGTTGGTGTTAGTGACAGGCAATGGGCATCGATCACACATAAGACTCAAGCCACGGTTGCTATAGACGCGTTTCCCGGAAAATCATTTCAAGCTTATGTAATCAGGAAATCAGAGACAGCAGACCCGCAAAGTGGCGCATTCACGATCGAACTAAGCGTCGATCACAAAGGTGAAAAATTCGCAAGCGGAATGTTTGGATCCGCTGAAATTTCTACGCCGGTAACCGACAGTACCTGGCAAGTTCCATACGAAGCTGTGCTGGATGCAAATGACGACGAAGGGTTTGTTTTTATAACTCATGATAACAAAACAGCGATCAAACAACCGATTAGCATTGCTTCCTTTGATGGGACGAGCATTTACATTAATGATGGTTTGAAAGAAGACATGTCCTTGATTGTTTCCGGAAGCGCTTACCTGACTGACAAATCTCCAATTACGGTCTTAAATCATACCAAATGAAAATTTCAGAATATGCCGTAAAGAATTATCAATTCACATTGATAATGTTTCTGATGGCCGTTGCACTTGGGGTCACAACATTGCTCAATATGCCGCGCAGTGAAGATCCCGAAATCGAAGCACCTCAATTTTCCGTTGTTGTTGTATACCCGGGGACAAGCCCTACCGATTTGGAAGAATTGGTTGTTGATCCGATCGAAGAAAAGATCAATGAGCTTGAAGATATGAAGCGCATTAAGACAACGATCACGGATGGGCTGGCGGTGTTCAATGTTGAATACAAATACGAAAGCGATCCTGACGATAAATACCAGGAGCTTGTAAGAGAAATAAACGGCATACGAGGAGATTTGCCAAAAGATATCTTCAGCCTGGAAGTCAAAAAATTTCAGCCGTCGGATGTTAATATTCTCCAGGTCGCTTTAATTTCTGAGAATGCTTCCAGAACGAAACTGAAATATCATGCTGAAGCATTGCAGGACGAATTAGAAAAAATATCGTCATTGAAGAACGTCGAGGTGCAAGGCTTGCCTGAGCAAATTGCGCGAATAGAGTTGCGTCTCGAAAAAATTGCGCAGATGCACATCCCGTTGGAGGCAATAATGGGAAGTCTGCAAAGCGAAATGGCCAACATTCCAGGTGGCAGTGTGGATGCAGGATCAAAATCATTCAGCATCAAAACCAGCGGTAATTATAAATCACTTGATGAAATAAAGAACACGATCGTTCATTCATCCAACGGGAAGAACATATTTCTAAGTGATGTAGCAGATGCGTACATAACCTTTGATGAGACAAAACACATCACCCGACTTAACGGACACCGCTGTGTGTTTGTTATTGCAGCTCAAAAACCCGGCTTGAATATCACTTCAACGCAGAAGGCGTATGCGCCCGTTCTCGAGGCCTATAGCAAAAAGCTGCCGCAGAACATTGATATGGTGCATCATTTCGATCAGGCGGATAATGTCAATGGAAGACTTGCAGGACTGGGAAAGGATTTCTTAATCGCTATATTTTTGGTCTCGATTACATTGTTGCCATTAGGTTTTCGCGCAGCTGCTATTGTAATGATATCCATTCCGTTATCATTGGCTATTGGTCTGGTATTGTTGAATATGCTTGGTATCAGTCTGAATCAATTAAGTATTGTCGGACTGGTCGTTGCCCTTGGCCTGCTGGTAGATGACAGTATCGTTGTAGTGGAGAATATTGAACGGTGGATGCGTGAGGGGCATTCTCGGTTAGAGTCTACGATCAAGGCAACAAAACAAATCGGACTGGCAGTGGTAGGATGTACTGCTACCTTGATCATTGCATTTATGCCCCTTGTATTTCTGCCCGAGGGTGCCGGTGATTTTATCCGGGGACTTCCTCTTGCTGTTATCATGTCCGTTGTAGCTTCAATGCTTGTATCGCTTACGGTAATTCCGTTCTTGTCAAGCAGGCTTTTAAAGGATCATGGTTCAAAAGGTAGTAACGTTTTTATGGTGACGTTGCAAAAACTCATCCATGGTAGTTATTCCCGCCTGCTAGATAAGGCGCTTAAGCATCCCGTTGCAACAACGATTATTGCTGGTGCAATCTTCATCGGATCGTTACAATTATTTCCCTTGATCGGTTTTGCATTGTTTCCAGCATCTGAAAAGCCGCAGTTTGTTATTAATGCAATAACACCACTTCAAACAAATCTTGGCAATACGGATTCCGTGGCACGTCATGTCGAGGCTGTGGTGAGCAAAATTCCCGAAGTAGCTTACTATGCGACTAACGTTGGAAAAGGAAATCCCAGAGTATACTATAATGTAGTTCAGGAAAACGAACGAACGGATTTTGCGCAGATTTTTGTGCAGTTGTATGACGACACAACTCCGAAGGAAAAGATTAACATCATCAATACGCTTCGCGAGGAGTTTAAGACCTACCCGGGCGCCAAAATAGAGGTTAAGAATTTTGAACAAGGTCCGCCAATTGTCGCGCCGGTAGAGATAAGGTTGTTTGGCGATAATCTTGATTCACTAAGATCGTATGCATCCGAGATTGAGGCGATGCTGAAAGAAACCGAAGGCACGATCTATGTCAATAACCCGGTGAGCAATCTGAAGAGCGACATCCGTGTGAGCATTAATCGAGACAAAGCCCGAATGAGCGGAATTAATACTGTTGACATCGACCGTACTGTCCGGCTGGCTATTGCGGGACTGGACATGGGAAGTTTCTCGGATGCTGAAGGGGAAGACTATGGAGTTCTCCTTACTACTCCGAAAAAAGAAAGAGCGACACTCGCTTCCCTGGATAATCTCTTCGTGAATAATAGAACCGGAACACCCGTTCCACTGGAACAAATTGCTTCGCTGAAATTAGAGTCAGCTCCGCTAAGTATTAACCATTACAATAAAATGAGAATGGTATCTGTGTCGGCCTTTGTGAAAAAGGGATACCTCAACGATCAGGTAATTAACGATGTCGTCGATAGGATGAACGGGATAAAATTGCCTGAGGGTTATAGCTTCATGATGGGTGGAGAAGTCGAGGCCAGCAATGAATCGTTCGGAGGTCTCGGTCCGGTAATTATTGTCACTATATTCATGTTTGTAGCAGTATTGATTTTGATGTTCAAAACTTTTAAGAGTATGCTGATCGTTTTGAGCGTTATTCCACTTGGCGTTGTAGGCGCAGCCATTGCGTTATTGATCACAGGGAATCCGTTATCATTCGTGGCTGTGATCGGATTAATTGCCCTTGCAGGTGTCGAAGTAAAAAATTCAATATTATTGGTGGATTTCACAAATCAACTAAGGCTACAGGGCAAGACAGTAGATGAAGCAATCAGGGAAGCAGGAGAGGTACGGTTCTTACCGATAGTACTGACATCGCTGACGGCAATTGGTGGATTGCTGCCGATTGCAATTTCCACAAATCCGCTCATCGCACCCCTGGCAATTGTTTTAATCGGTGGACTTATAAGCTCCACGATCTTATCAAGAATTGTGACGCCTGTGGTATATAAGTTAATACCTCCAAAGGGGTAATGAGAATTGTGTTGAAGTGTTGAGGGTCGACGTGTTGATGTTCCCTGCGGTCTTGGCGCTCCTGACTATGGAAGCAAATGCCTCAGCCAGATCAAGGGGTTTTGGACTAAAACTATTAACCGCAAAGACGCGACGACGCAAAGTTATTACGTATTGGAGTCTTTACGTATGGATTGGACTGGAGAAGACTTTGTTTGATGTAGTGATGCATTACCCCTGCCGCAAGGCAGCTGGCTTTGCGTCCTGTCGGACCGTTCATTAGATACTCAACATGCGAGGAAGCCTCGACCTGGAGGTCTTAAATGATCTCCATTAACACACCCTTGCGCCTTTGCGTCATGCGGTAAAAAAATCGTCGTAAAGAATCACTAACTCCAACATGCATTGTACGTTTTTAAGTGTGACATTGCTTTTGTTCATCCCATCGTAACTTAACAAAGTAGGATTAGTAACATTGCTATAACTTCAACGTCTTATTCCCAATTTATCAATTAAAGCAAATTGAAAGCTGTCGTTTATACCAAGTATGGTGGCCCTGAAGTGTTGGAACTCAAAGAAGTTGAAAGGCCGAGTCCAAAGGAAAATGAAGTTCTGATCAAGGTACATGCAGTGTCCCTGAACGATTGGGACTGGTCGCTTGTAGAAGGTTCCCTGTTTGTAAACCGCTTATTCTACGGACTATTCAAGCCACGCTTCCAGATCCCTGGATCCGACATTGCCGGTCGTGTAGAAACAGTTGGTGGGCAAGTACGGAGGTTTAAGGTTGGTGATGAAGTCTTTGGTGACCTCAGTGGTAAGTGGGGTGGATTGGCTGAATACGTGTGTGCCCCTGAGAATATGCTTGAATTAAAATCGCCTGCGATGTCATTCTGCGAGGCTGCGGCCATACCGCAGGCGGCAATGCTGGCCGTGCAAGGCTTAATTGACAAAGGACAAATTCAACCTGGTCAAAAGTTGTTGATCAACGGTGCGGGTGGGGGCGTTGGAACATTCGGCATCCAGATTGCCAAATTGTATGGAGCAGAAGTGACCGTTGTTGATAGCGCGCCAAAGCTAGAGTTGTTGCGTTCGATGGGTGCCATACACGCCATAGACTACAAGCAGGAAGATTTCACGAAGAACGGCAAGCAATACGATCTAATTCTCGACGCAAAAACAAACCGCCCGATCTTACATTACTTACGCGCTTTAACTCCAAATGGAAAGTACGTCACTGTGGGCGGGTCTATATCGCGCCTTCTGGAGGCATTGCTTCTTGGTCCGCTCATCTCAGCTTTTAGTAGAAAAAAAGTGATCATAGTTGCGCTGAAGGCAAACAAAGACTTGGTTTATATGAATGATCAGTTCGAGGCGGGCAAAATAAAACCAATCATCCAGGGACCATATCCTCTCGAGCAAGCGCGCGAAGCTTTTGAGATTTTTAGCAGAGCCGACCATCTTGGGAAAATTGTGTTGACGTGTTGAGGTATGTGTTGAGGTGTTGGGGTGTTGACGTGTTGGAGTTCGCACGGATCAAAATTACGACTGGATATCCAGGAGCACTCAGATCTGGGTCAACATCAACACGTCAACACCCCAACACATCAACACGCTCACTCCACTCTCAACGCTTTCGTCGGATTCTCCGACGCAGCCCGAAGCGACAGAACGCTAATGGTTAGCCAGGCAAAAATGAAAACAGCAGCTCCGGCCATCAAAAACCTCACAGGATTGATCGCAGCTTGCAAGGTAAAATTCTGTTCCCATTCCTGAATCAAATACCACGTCAGAGGTGTGGCTATGACCAGAGCAACCATAATTAACCATACAAATTCTCGTGCAATAAGAATTACAACGCTCGGGACAGACGCACCGAGAACTTTACGGATACCAATTTCCTTGGTTCTCCGCTCGACAACGAACGAAGTCAATCCCAACAGACCCAGACATCCGATAAAGATTGCCAGCCCAGTGAAGATCCCAGCTACTTTTCCGAGCTGCTGATCAGCTTTGTATTGTCTGTCGAAGTCTACATCAAGAAAGGAATAATCAAACGGAAGGTGAGGCACAAGTTCATTCCATTTTTGCCGCAAGCGATCCACCGATTCTGATATGTTACTCTCATCGAGGTGAATCGACAAACTTCTTACGCCCTTTGTCAAAGCAATGAGCAATGGCTCAACCTTCATATGCAATGATCTGTAATGGAAATCTTTCATCACGCCTATAATCTTTCCGTTGGTGTCGCCCATTCTGAACCGTTTTCCAATCGCCTGCTCCGGCGTCCATCCAAAATTCTTGATGGCAGTTTCGTTGATCAGCACGGCGGTGGTATCATCCGCTTGTACTTCGCGAAGGAAATCGCGACCAGCAAGAAGTTTTATTCCGTAGCTGCTTATAAAATCATGATCGGCAAAGTTAAAATTGATGTTCGTCGGAGACATTTTTCCGTCAGTCATTTCAATCTCTGTATACAAATTATTTGTTCCCTGTCCTGGCACGGAAGCGGAACCAGTTACAGTGCGTACACCTTTTACAAGCTTCAGTTCATTTTTAAAAGCATCCAGGTGCTTTATGATTGTGGTATCTCCATTGGTTGGCAGGATCAATGTAGCATTCTTGTTAAAGCCTAGGTCCTGGTTGCGCATCAGATCTAATTGGTCGTTGACAAGCAACGTTCCGGCTACTAGTCCAATGGATAAAATGAATTGAGTAGTAACCAGAACTTTTCTGAAATTGTGATGGCTGTACCACCCTTTCGTAGAGGGACGAAATACTTGCAATGGATGGAAGCGTGAAATAATGAGAGCAGGGTAGGCACCGGCTAAAATACCTATAATAAACACCAGCGCAATTGCCGCGGCAAATGTTATCCACGGACTGGGCAATATGGAAAGGCTTAATGGAGATTCAATGAGTGTGCGGAATGCAGGAAGTGCCATCCATGCAAGAAGCGCTGCAATCAATGATGCGACAACTGCAACGATAATCGATTCACCAAGAAACTGTGCTATGAGCATACTGCGCATTGCGCCCAATGATTTACGAAGTCCGACCTCTTTCAGACGCCTGGACGCCCGGGCGGTCGCAAGGTTGATATAGTTAAAGCACGCTATTGCCAGAATAAATACAGCAATAATGGAGAGTATGTATACATTGCTCATACTGCCTCGGGTTCCATTTTCCCACGAGCGTTGCGGTGCCATATAAATACTGGTAAGAGGCTGAAGCGGGAGGTCTTCGTAATACATTCCACCTTTTCCAATATTTTTATCGATAAACCCTTTCATCTTCGCGCTTACTTTTTCGATTGATTTCTTATCATGAAGCAAGAGATAGGTGTGAAAGCCATTCCAAAACCAGCCTTTCTCTTCTCCACCTTTGTTGTATTGGCTCCAGGTCGAAAAGGAAATAAGGTTCGTGAAACGAAAATGTGAGTTTTCAGGTGGGTCTTCGACTATGCCTGTAACTTTGTAGTTATCGTAGTCCATCTGTAACGTTTGGCCTACTGGATCTTCGGCCCCAAAATATTTTTTAGCCATTGATTCAGTTAGAACGATAGAATACGGTTCACGCAGCGCAGATTTTTTATCCCCTTTGGTAAGGTTAAAACTGAAAATATCAAATACAGTGCTGTCGGCAATGTAACAGTCGCGTTCATAGTAAGAATTGCCATTCCGTTGGCCGACGAGACTCCAGTTCTGAAACCGGACGTAGTTTTCAACTTCTGGAAACTCCTTGAGCATCCGCGGACCCATTGGAGGAGAACTCGTAGATTGAAACAACAACTCATTTTCTGTCCGAAGATTTTCGACAATACGCACAATCCTGTCGGCGTTCTTGTGATAACGGTCAAAGCTCAGTTGGTGATAGACATAAAGGGAGATGAGACTGAAAGTCGCCAGGCCTACAGCAAGCCCGATGATATTGATCATGGAAAAGCCTTTGTTTCTCATCAATGAGCGGACGGAGGTTATGAAATAGTTTTTTAGCATGGGAGATGAGTCATTATATGATGGTGGACGAACTTTTTTTATGATTCCAGGTCGGAATAGTCGAAGGGTATTTATGGAAAAGCGAACTCGGGCTTGGAAGTGATTCCCACTTTTTACATCGCGATAGAACATTTCAGTAAGATCGCCTTCGATATCTTCTGCAACGGCCGGATCGCAAAACCATCGAAAGAATCGAACGAATAGATGGGGAGGCTTGATGTCAGGCATAACGTTACGATTTAGGGAAGGCAACCCTGGGAATTGCCTTGAACAGTTCTGCGCGCTGCTCCTGGGATTCACGCAACACTCTTGAACCGAGAGATGTAAGGCTATAGTATCGCTTACGCTTTCCGCCGCGTACGTTCGTTGCCTCGCCAAACTCGGACATTAAATATCCTTTTCTTTCCAGCCGCCTTAAAACAGTTTGCAATGCGCCAATGCTGACCTTCCGCCCAAGGCGTGATTCAATTTCATCGATGATGGCAACCCCATACGCTTCTTTATAGAGAATGCCCACTGTGAGCATTACTATTTCTTCAAATTCTCCAAGTTGGTGTCTGTTCACTTTCGGTATATTTGACTTAAATGTAGTTAATATACTTTAATTTTGGGAGAAGATTACTTGTTGGTAAGGAAATATTTTCGGACGGAATAGGGAGTAGGGAATAAGGAATAGGGAGGTATAGGGTATAAGGTATAGGGAGGAACTGCTCGTTTAGCTATCGGAAACATCAACACCTCAACACTTCAACACATTTCCGAGTTGTTCCCAATCAAACCCCGTCTCCACACGATTATGACGCAGTGCCGGTACCTGGGTAGTAATCAGTAATTTAGTGCTGTTTACTTCTGCGAGGTGATGTTGGGGTATCTTCTGTTTAATGGCTTTTATCATTTTGAATTTTGCTGAAGGAAAATGTTCCTGCACTGAAGCTTTGAGTGCGCTGACATTCTCCATCCCGTACATAAGTACAACCTCAGGTGAATGCACTTTTACATTTTCAATAATGCGCTGCATTCGTTGCGGATAGATATGTTCCTGAAATAAACGGCGACTTTTGAGAAATGGAAACTGTGGCATGTCAAGCCAGCTATAATACCATGCATGGTGATGGGTTGGCAACGGATACAATGGAATCAGTGCCTCGCTTTGGCGTGCTGGCGACAGGAAGTCTATCTTCTGATAATCGAGCAGATCTGGTATTTTCTTTCCCTGGTGTCCGTGAACAAAAGCGATAAGATTTTTCCAAAGACCGTGTTGAACTGCATTATCACCGAACCTGTAATCATAAAACGTCTTAAACAA
>JAEZBX010000260.1 GCA_023412765.1 Bacteroidota bacterium | reverse complement strand
CAGGAATCGTTTGTTTTTACATCGCATAGGGCAGGATTTCTCCCCCACTTAAACCGAGAAAAAGTTTCACATCTCCTCTTAACATCCTAAATTTGGCCACTAAATAAATTCAATATGTTTCAGCAATATACTGGTGACGGAGTTAATATATTCATTGCAATTGTGGCTGTTCTGATAGGATTCGCAGCTGCGTTGGGCTTTATCGATTTCAGAAAAGTAAAGAAAGAAGAGAAGAAAGCAGATAAGAGCTGACCAGCGCTGTCAGCTATCAGCTGACAGCTTGGGTATATGGGTGTAGGAATAAAGGTATAGGGTATAGGGTATAGGGTATAAGGTATGGATCATATAGGCTGGCTACGAAGTGCGAACCGTTAAGTGGCACACTCCACTATTAACTAATAACTGATAACTATTAACTAACCTAGGCCACGCTCCTCTTCCTCTTAATAATCTTCTTCTTCGACAAATACGCAAGATTAAGTCCGCCGAGAATAAGGAAAGCCACCAGTATTATAATAATGATAAACAACCGGCTGTTGTAGAGTTCAAGTTTGGTGATCTCACTCTCCTGCCGCAGCATATCAAACTCTTTTTCTTTTTCCTGAAAATCAATCACCATTTCCATTTGAGCGATTTTTTTAGTGCTCTCCTCGCCATACATTTTTTCGCGCGCCTGATCGTACTTCACGTGCATATCATAGGCAGTCTTCCAATTACCTTCGGTGGCATAATTCTCAGCGAAGGCTTTGTAAATGGAAGGGAGAAACGAATAAGCCTGCAATTCCTGGCTTAACTTCTCAGCTTCGCTTAGGTATTGGTTTGCCGGCGCCGGCTGCTTCGCTTTGCTGTACGTGATGCCAAGGTTAGTCAGAGCATTGAGTGCGCCAAGACGATTGTTGTTTTCACGTTCAATCACCAATGCCTCCTCGTAGTGTGCAACCGCGCGCTGAAGATTGCCCTGACGGAAATAAATGTTGCCAAGATTAAGCAGTGGGTCTGCAAATTTGCGTCCGCTCTTCTTACTCAATTCCGAAGCCTGAGTAAAATATCGGGCCGCGTTATCGAGCTCGTTAATCTCACTGTGAAGATTGCCAAGATTGTTCATTGAACCGACAATCCTGTTTTCATCTTTCAATTCCACGAAAAGATTATAGGATTCTTCGAGATATCTCATCGCTTGAGTGTAATCCTTCTTTATGGTATATATCGTAGAGATATTATTCTTTGTGCTGGCAATTCCCTCTTTGTTTTGTAGCGTTTCATATATCTTCAGCGATATGATATAATACTCCAAAGCTTTGTCAAAAGCACCCTGGTTTCTGTAGACGATCCCGAGATTATTATAAGACGCTGCCATCCCCCGTTGGTCATTGATCTCAGTAGCAAGGTTCAGTGCCTCGCGCGTATAGCTTAGCGCCTTCACCGGATCACTGTGCAGATTTGCACGAAAGAGTTCATTCAGTGTTTTTACCCTCCGATCATTTTTGGTAGTATCCAATACGGCTTGCAGACTATCGATTGCCTGCCCCAGACATGTAATATGAAGAAGAAAAACGAAGGAGAGAGTTGAAAATCCTTTTATGAACATAAGCCATGGATCACAAAGTTAAAATTAACAACTATTCTTAGAAAGTTTACAATTTCGCAGTTAATCCGGCTTTGTCAAGTTATAATATCGTTGGGGCACAAAGAACTACCACGGACCCACAAAGTCAACGACGAATTTGTAGTAACTCTTGTCGTGACCTTGGTGCCTGCTTCGTGGTCGTCGTGACCCGGCAATTTTTTAACTCTTTTCTTACAAGTGACCCAGACATAATTTACAAGTTGACAAAGTAGGATTAATGGTTCCATTTCTCATTAATGGTATGATGCTTTGGTCTCCCAAATTAAAACGCTAAAATTAGGTCATGAAACGCGTCTATGTTTTCATCCTCTTCGTTTTGACAGTGGCATGCTCCACGCCTGAGCAGCCTACGACGTTCATACTTCTCCGGCATGCCGAGAAGGCAAATGATGGGACGGATGACCCTGACCTAAATGCCGACGGTAAAGAACGAGCGCGTCGACTCGCAGAAATTCTAAAAGAAACACCACTGGCAGGAATCTACGTCACCAATTTTAAACGAACCCGCCAGACCGTGGAGCCTTTGGCATCCCAGAAAAATTTAGAACTCCAACCATACGAAGCATTCAAGCCTGAAGCGATACAAGAGATGCTTCGTGAACATCAAGGAGAAACAGTTGTAGTCTGCGGTCATACCAACAACATTCCCTGGACCGCCAACCTCTTAACTGGCACCGACGAATTGAAAGAGTATGATGAATCTCAGTATGGAATTTTCCTCATCGTTACTGTCAGCAAAATTGGTTCAAACGCAAAGGTAGTGCGACTTAATTATTGAACTAAGTGTCTGCAAGAACGAACTTGAGTGGGCAGAATAAGCTTCTCAAATCATTTCGTGTTCTTCGAGTGTTATCTAGTAAAATTTTTTTTCATGCCTTTACTTGAGTTTAACGACAGGGGAATCTATTGCCGTATTGCCGATGTTTATCTGGATCCATGGAAACCAGTTCCGCGTGCACTTATTTCGCACGGACATTCCGATCACGCCCGATGGGGTCATGAAAAATACCTTTGTACCGATTCGGCCGCGCCGGTCATCCGCTACAGGCTTCAATTAACCGACAATTTACAATCGATAAGATATGGGGAGGTGATCAGGATCAACGAAGTGCAATTTTCATTTCACCCTGCCGGACACATACCTGGTTCAGCCCAAATCAGAGTGGAGCACAACGGAGAGGTATGGGTTTTTTCCGGCGATTACAAACTTCAAAGTGATGGGATTGCAGAACCATTTGAACCCATCAAGTGCCATGCATTCATTTCGGAATCAACATTTGGTTTGCCAATTTACAAATGGAAACCTTCGACAGATGTCTTTGAGGACATTAACAGATGGTGGAAAAAAAATAAAAGCGACGGAAAGGTCTCAGTCATCGCCGGCTATTCATTAGGCAAAGCCCAACGAATATTGACTAACATAGATCCGTCACTAGGGAAAATTTTCGTCCATGGTGCAGTTGATAACATCAATAACATTTTTCGGTCCCAGCAACTGCAATTGACCGAGACAATTCGGGTGACACCTGAAATGAAGCGAAAGGATTTCGAAGGTGCACTTGTGGTTTGTCCGCCATCAGCAGTAGGCTCACCGTGGCTGAGAAGGTTTGATCCTTACTCGTTGGGTATTGCTTCGGGCTGGATGAACCTTCGTGGCGCCAGACGTCGCAGAGGCGCGGATCGCGGATTTATTTTGTCGGATCATGCAGATTGGCACGATCTGAACAACGCTGTTAGGGAGACAGGTGCCGAACGCGTTTACATCACGCACGGCTACAGCGAAATCTTTGCAAGGTGGCTGTCTGAAAAAGGCCTCGACGCATCCGTTGTGAGAACACAATACGAAGGCGAATTGAGTGAGATCATCGAAGGAGGAACTTCAGACGCATTGGTCGACGGCACAACTGAAAACAACGCATGAAGGAATTCGCCGAATTATTTACATCCCTTGACCAGACCACCAAAACATTGGATAAGATTAAAGCGCTGGTATCATATTTCGAAATTGCAAACGACCGGGATAAGCTTTGGGCGATAGCTTTGTTGTCGCATCGCCGTCCTAAGCGTTCCGTGAATGCGACCCTGCTTGGATTGTGGGCTAGCGAGCTGGCTGGTCTCCCAGATTGGCTTTTTGATGAGTGCCACCATGTTGTAGGTGATCTTGCCGAAACTATTTCACTTGTATTGCCTCCACCAGAAATGATTTCGTCCGAATCACTTACGCACTGGATCGAATTTATTATTTCGTTGGAACCGTTAAGCGTTGAACAAAAAAAAGAGCGCATCCTATGGGCATGGCAGCGATTGGAACCTGTGCAGCGTTTTGTTTTTAACAAACTAATCACCGGTGGATTCAGGATCGGCGTCTCCCAGCAATTGATGGTAAAGGCACTAGCTAAACATGCAGAAGTAAAAGAAAATGTAATAGCCCACCGGCTAATGGGAAACTGGTCACCTGCATTCAGCAACTTTCAGGAGCTGATATTGTCCGAGGACACTTTGGATTTATCACGACCATATCCATTTTACCTGGCCTATGCGTTAGAAGGAGATGTCAGTGATCTCGGTGCCATCGAAGACTGGCAGGCCGAATGGAAATGGGATGGCATTCGAGGTCAGGCTATCGTACGCGAAAGAGAGTTGTTCGTCTGGTCACGAGGTGAGGAATTAGTCACGGATAAATATCCGGAGTTTGCAGTGTTGAGGGATCTCCTGCCTGATGGGACTGTAATCGATGGTGAGATACTTCCCTTTCTAAATGACCAGCCCCTTCCATTCAGCAAACTACAGACCCGAATCGGACGAAAAGTTTTAAATCAAAAACTCTTGAGAGAAGTGCCTGTGGCGTTTGTAGCATATGATCTTCTGGAATGGCAGCGCGAGGATGTCAGAGATTGGTCGCTGGTTGAACGTAGAAATCAATTGGCCAAACTTTGTTCCACACAAAGCGCGGTTCTTAAACTATCGCCTACCGTTACCGTTGCTTCGTGGGAAGAACTTGGAAACGAAAGAGCACGCGCACGCGAATTGTATAGTGAAGGGATCATGTTAAAAAGAAAAGATTCCGTTTACCGCGACGGGCGCCGAAGAGGTGACTGGTGGAAATGGAAAATTGATCCTTTTACAATCGATGCTGTAATGATTTACGCGATGAGTGGTCACGGCCGCAGAGCCAACCTGTATACTGATTACACTTTTGCTGTCTGGAAAGATGGAACACTGGTACCCTTCACAAAAGCATACAGCGGACTAACCGATGAAGAGATCAGGGCCGTCGATCGATGGGTAAAACAAAACACGATAGAAAAATTTGGTCCCGTAAGAAGTGTCAAGCCTCAATTGGTATTTGAGATTGCTTTTGAAGGGATTGCTAAGTCGACACGGCATAAGGCAGGAGTGGCACTAAGATTTCCGAGAATTCATCGGTGGCGGAAGGACAAGCCTATTCAGGAGGCAAATACCCTGGAGGACTTGCTGAACTTGTTGGAGTAAGCAGACAGCTATCAGCTATCAGCCGACAGCTTTAGCGCAATAGGCAAAAAGCAGAAAGCAAAAAGCAAAACGCTCGGGCAGTGCGTATGCCGTTCGGAAAGGAAGCAATCCGTTCATCATTGCACGGACTAGCATTCTGCTTTTTGCTTTACGCTTTATGCCTCTATTCAACTTTTCCTAAAACCATTTAAATCTTTTAGTTAAATTTAATTCATGGTTCGTCTGCTATTTCTAAGTATGGCATTCCTGGTTTTGAGCAGTACACTGCGCGCTCAACAACAGTATGAGGACGAAATCCGGAAAAGTATTTTTTTCGGAGGAGGTAGCTATTATGTTGACGAACATCAGATCAAGGAGCTTTATCACTGGCTTGACTCCATTCCAAATCTCCTGGAAAAATTTGATATCCATTTGATTAGCCATACGGATCCTATTGGTGGAAAAGAGTACAACGAATGGCTCTCCAAAATGCGAAGCCAGGCTGTTGAACAGATAATTTTAAAGCGTGGCGACATCCACGAAAGGAAAATTTCCATCAAAGACTGGGGACTCGACAATCCGGTCTACAGCAATCAGACATTTCAGGGAATGCAGATGAACCGACGGGTGGATGTTATTCTGTATCCGATTATTTTTTAAAAGTTAGTAGTAAGTAGTAAGTGGTAAGTAGTAAGTAGTAAGTAGTAAGTGGTAAGTGGTAAGTAGTGCCAGCTGCCAGTGATCCTACTTGTCTTAGCTACGCCAAAATATCACCATTGTGGTTGGGTGTCTCAAATCCTTTGCAGAATTGTGTTGATTTATTGATCATAGAATTGATCATTTTTTCAAGAATCAAATATTCCGCTTTTAAGCGCCCTGACTCGTCCTTAGACATGTAGAGGGAGTTTTCTGCCGTTTCTAACCAATGTTCCGTTTCAAAAAGCTCACCGACGGCGTCAGTTAACTTACTGATAAAGTATTTTTCATACCTTCTTTTGGCCCAGGCCTCTGCAATTTGGGCACCTATGGACCGAGATGATCTCCTGATCTGATCGGTTAAAGCATAGGTTTCTTCCTTTGGAAATCTTTTTGACAACTCAAAAATCTCTTTGGATAATTGGGTTGAAAGTTGGTACACTTTCAAATCCCTGAATCTTGTTACAAATTCCATACTTACACACAACGTTTTATTTATAATACTATGCTAACTGGCAACCACTACTTACTACTTACTACTTACTACTTACTACTTCCTACTTACTACTTACTACTTACTACTTACCACTTACTACTTACCACTTACCACTTACTACTTACTACTTACCACTTACTGACCACTTACTACTTACCAAATTCTGAATCAAGCTAGTAGCGAGGATCCTCTCATCGCCTTCAAATCTCGATCTGCGTTAATATTTCATAAAACCTTTTCACCGCCTTCTTCTCATAGGCTTCCTTAAGAGATAAAATCATAATCGTTCGCCTCA
>JAEZBX010000187.1 GCA_023412765.1 Bacteroidota bacterium | reverse complement strand
TAGCTTTCACAAATAACAACATCTTTGTCTCTTGCCGAAGTTGCGCCACTACCTATAGTGTTCAGAACGTACTCAAGAACCGCGACCATGTCGCGCACTTTCTGCTCATGTTTTTTTGTGTCGACCTTTGCCTCTTGAGCTAATGCAATAGCGGGGCAAATCCAAACAACCAGGAGAAGCGCAAACCACCATTTATTTAGTCTCATAATAGACATACTTTCTGAGAAGATTTTTTTCAGACTCATTTTTTACCTTTACAAGGTTCGAAATTAACCATCCCGTATTATAGCCCGACCTATTAAATTGCGACACTTCAAAATACCATCCATCGATTTGAAAGAAGTGAAACTTAACTTCATTCACGGTCTTAAATTTCAGATTACCTTTCTTTACTTCATATAAGAAAAGCGAAAGGTAGTCCGGCACAAACTTCTTAACAGCAAATTGGTTGACGCTGTCCGGGTTGCTAAAAGCCTTTCTCAAATTCATGAAATCAAGTTCGTGACTTAGTGGGTGAAGGAACTTACCAACTTTAACTGTATCTCTGTCAAAGTATGATTTAAATGCATCCGCATAAACCTTTCCGATTACCCAACGTGTTCCCTGGTGGTGTTTTTCCAGTTCCATGAACAGCGTGACGGGCACTTCCTTTCCGTTCATGATAAACGTGGTATGAACTTCCGAAAACCAATTTCCGCCGTGGAAATTCAAGATCCCCGGACTGTCTTTGTCAAGCACGTCTTTTGCAAACTGTACTTTCAGATCCTGTGAAATTCCTGCGTTGCTCGCATCGAATAAAATTCCGATGTACTTGCGCCTAAGCTTTTCGCTGCGATATTGCCGGTCTTTTGGATAATATCGTTCACCTTTCTCGTTTTCCTCCCCGTTAAATCGTCGGAAAAACTGATTAACCTGTTTGTTCTGTGCGTAAAGTTTACTCTCGTCGTCCATCTCATCCACAAGCTGCGCTTGCAATGAATGGGACACTATTATTAAGAAAAGAAAAAGAAGACTTAACCTCATGCACTTGTTTCACTCACCCTGATATCTCCCAGCAGCACATCCCAAAACTCTATCGTCCGACCCTGAATCTGTGTCTTTTTGCGTTCGACATAAATGGTGATATCTTTTTTGGTGGTGTCTTTGTATTTCAATCCATCATCAGATTCCCCTTCGAAACGCTGGTATATAGTAACAACTCCAACGTAACGACCATCTGGTTGTCGCTCGAGGTCACTTATATAGTGTATGTCATACCAGGATATGGTTACGCGATCATAGTTCAGTGCCATCAAACGTTCGAAATATTTGCGAACTTTATAGTAGTTAATTTCTTTCCTGTTCAAAGACGAAACGCCCATTTCACTGTCGGGTGCGAACAATTCTTCAGCCCTGTCCATTACCCGTGTAGCTTCTGCAAATGCTGTCTTCTTATTACCAATGATGCTGATGTATTTGCTTAAATCGCGAACTTTTTCCAAGGCAAGAGAATCTATCGCTTGCTTTCTGGCGGGGCTGATATCGGCATTCTGAGCACCAGCCGTGCATACTACACACAGTCCGATAATGAGAGATAAAATAGATTTATTGTTAAGCATGTTCGTTTATTTTAAATAGTTAGTACTGTTTTACCAGCTCGACTTCTGTTATCTTTCCCGACTGGTCGAATTGAAGGTTGCCGATGCGATCCGCCTTTTTCTTCTGGTCCTTCAAGTAGTTAAGGTAATCTTTGATAGTGGTTGGCCGATCATAGTCCTTTTGGCCGCCGGAATCGTGGATAACAATTAAGACCGGTGCATCGGGAGAGGCAAACATTGTAAGCGCCTCATTGATACTGGCATTTGCAGATGCCGTGTTGTTCGAGTTTGAAATTGAAGAAAAGTATCCTTCTAATCTGGACTGAGGATTTTTTCGCGCTGCCTCTTCAGCGGCTCTCTTTGCTGCTGCTTCTTCTGCCTCCCTTTTAAGACGGGCCTCTTCCTCCTGCTGCTTCTTTAAGGCCGCCGCTTCTTGTTCCATCCTCGCTCGTTCAGCCGCTGCCGCTGCCTCAGCCGCCTTCTTCTTACTCTTACAGCCACCTCCCGCCGCCATGAGAATGACGAGCAGGGCTAACATTATAAATCTTGATGAGTTACGAATTGCTGTTATCATCTCCGGTTTGTGGTTTTAATGAAAGACTAGTATGCGTTAATAATTATTATGCCAAAATATTTTAAAGCTGCAAATGTATAAAACTAAATCGCGATGCACATTAAGAATTACATGAAATTTACTGTCTGCAAACCTTTTAACTGTCGATAAAAGCAGTTGTTGGGGTGTTTTGTATTACTGATCGAATGACCAGCTGCGTTGCTCCGTCGAAGGTGGCCGCAAAATCCTAAATACTGGTAACGGATTATTTCGGACTAATGGTTCTTGTGACAAACTCGCTTACCAAAACATCGCGGTGTTCCTTAAGACTTCAAAATGTTTTCTTACAAGACAATCAGGTTTTTCGTTACGCGTCCGATTTCATTTCAAGAGACAAAAGACAGATATTGCAAATGATTAAAAAATGGTTTAGGTCGGCATTTGTAGGTGATAAGGTTGTTGAATAAAAAATAGTGATGGCTCAGAAAAAAGGTAGACGTATGTTTTGTGTGTCTTTTAAGGCAAATCTGAGGCTTTTTTTTGGTCTTGGTTATCGGTCGTTGAGCCGGTCATAGGGTATCTCATCGGACCATGTTTCATCACATCGGACCATGTTTCCTCAACTGAAATTATCCTGCTTAATTCGAATCATAAGGGCTAGATATTTTTCGTGCCGCTTGATTCCAACAGCAAGAGAAATTGAAGAGTTAAAAACTGATGACCCAATTCTCTTATCGCATAATTCTACGTTCCGATTTGACGCCGCGCATTCGTGGTATAACCATTAACTTTATCAAACTTAATTTGTGATGAATAGGATATTTCTGTTGATGACGTTTGTAGTTTTTGCTTGCGACTTGTTTGCTAGGGATATATTTGTCGGCGGTTCGGGCGCCTCAGATAATAACCCAGGTAGTGCAGCACAACCCTATGCGACAATTCAAAAAGCAGCTAGCGTAGCAGTTGCAGGTGATGTCGTCAAGATCCGTTCCGGTGTATATCGCGAAACTATTGTTGTCGCGAATTCTGGAGTAACCTTTCAACCTGATCAAAGTGCGACCGTAGTCATTAGCGGTCTTAATGTACTGGACAACAGTGGTTGGACGGTTCATAACGGCAATATTTATAAGAAGTCTGTAACGCTCCCCGTTAATGGTTTCAACACGAGCACTGCCCGTGTACCCGAAAACAATCTCAACCTAACAATTTTTGCAAATCAGATTTTTAAAGACGGCGAGATGATGCATGAAGCGCGTTGGCCGAATATTTCAACATTTGCAGACCTACTCGATCGAAGCAAATACAGACAACTTCATTTTAACCAGGGATTTAATGTTAACAATCTTACGGATCAGGGCCTTCCTATCCCGGCTCCTGGGCTTGTAGGAGCGACACTGGTTGCCAACGGTTGGTTTATGCAAGAGCCAAGAACAGTCACCGGGCATTCTGGTAACACTCTCAACTTTGCAAACATTTGGGATAATGGTAACACCGGCCGGTGGTCGCGTGCGCGCTATTATCTAACCGGAAAGCTGGCATTATTGGACGCGCAAAAAGAATGGCATTACGAAAATGGCACTATATATTTTTGGCAACCAGGTGGAGGTCCTCCATCAGGTCTTATTGAATACAAAGCACGCAACTGGGGATTTGATGTGAGAGGTAAATCGAACATCACTATTGCAGGTCTCACCTTTATTGGCTGCGATCCTCTGATTGGAAACGCAGGTAGCTCCAATACGGTCATCGACAATATCCGAGCAACCTACATGAACCACCATGTTCGACATGACGTATGGGAGTGGCAAGGTGTAGGTATGTCTAAACAATTTGGAATTAAATTGATAGGTGCAAATTCCGTTATTAAGAACAGCGAGTTAAGTTTTTCAGGATCCTCTGGTGTTTGGCTTGGTCCAAACTGCCGAGCTGAAAACAACTTGATGCACGATATGGGATACGTTGGCTATTGGGCAAACCCAATAAGCTTATGGGATCGTGATGGTGGACAAGTGGTGACACGAAACACAATTTACCGAACGGGAAGATCGGCCTTTGATTTTGGTTATAACTGGAATGGGCAACATTTAAATGTTGAAGTGAGCTACAACGATTTTTCACAATGGGGTCTTATAAGCCAGGACGTGGGCGCGACTTATGCATGGGGTCAATGTAATTTGACTGGTCTAAAATATCATCACAATTGGTTACATGATGGAGGAGCACCCGATGGTCCTGAAGTGGGTTTGAATGTGGCGATCTATTTTGATCAGTCCACTGGTCCGGGCGACATTCACCACAACGTAACATGGAATTGCGGCGCTGCGGATATGTATCATGAAACAAACAATGAGACAAGGCACTCCGGAGCGGAAATGAATATTTATAACAATACATTTGCTAACGTGGGTGGTCCCTATCCACGTTCCTATATTACCTACAGAGCAACTCCACTCGATGTTCAACGGAATAATATATATAGGAGTCAGATGATTTTTGCTGCTGGTTCCGCAGGAAACGTAGGATACGCAATTCCTCATACCGTAAATCCTCAATTTACTGGAACTGGTCAGGGAGGACTGGCATTTCAATTGAAAGCGGGATCACCAGCAATCAATGCTGGGGTGATCATACCCGGTTTTACAGACGGAAGCGTAGGAGCACCGGATATCGGCGCATATGAATTCGGTGGAGAGGCCTGGGTGCCTGGTTACAAGCCTGTGCCTTACGGCAACGCGGCAACCAATACCCCGCCCGTTGGTGCAATCACAGCCCCTTCAAATAATGCGACATTTGCTCAAGGCGCAGCAATCACTATCACAGCAACTGCCTCCGATGCAAATGGGTCGGTTGCCAAAGTGGAGTTCTTCAGGGGCACCACCAAGTTGGGTGAAGACGCTACCAGCCCTTACAGCTTCGTATGGAATGGCGCGCCCGTGGGAACTCACTCACTTACGGTGAAAGTCACAGATAACCAAAATGCTGTTGGTACTTCAGCAGCTGTCTCAATAACAGTCAACGCAAATACTGCTCCTACTGTCTCGATCACGGCACCCGCAGACAACGCACAGTTTCAACCAGGCAGCCCAATAACCATTACAGCAGCGGCCGCCGATGCAAACGGAACTGTAACCAAAGTCGAGTTCTTCAATGGTACGACAAAACTCGGTGAAGACCTGTCAGCACCCTATAGCTTCGTATGGAATAACGCGCCTACGGGAAATCATTCTATCACTGCAAAAGCAACCGATAATCAAAACGGTGTTAAGACTTCTACGGCCATTGATATTACAGTCGCCGCAATAGTTAAGCCGGTAGTTGCAATAACAGCCCCAGCCAATAACGCTCAGTTCACCCTTGGTGCACCTATCACGATCACAGCAAACGCGACCGATGCTAACGGTACAATTACGAAGGTTGAATTTTTCAGGGGCGCAACGAAGTTAGGGGAGGATTTGACGAGCCCATACACCTTCGTTTGGGGTAATGCTGCCGTTGGAAACTATAGCTTGACGGCAAAAGCAACTGATAACGATAATAATACGACAACTTCAACAGCAGTTGCCATTTCTGTGAGTACGAATAGCCCTCCAGTTGTGTTGATCACCGCTCCTTTAGCGAGCGCTGATGTAAATGTGGGAAGTGCTATCGCCATCACTGCTTCAGCTTCAGATGCGAATGGCACTGTTGCTAAAGTTGAATTTTTCAACGGTACAACCAAACTTGGAGAAGATCTCACAAGCCCATACGGATTTATCTGGTCGGATGCACCAGAAGGAGAACATGCGTTAACCGCGAAAGCCACTGATAACCTTGGTGCTACCGCAACGTCGGCGCCGATTACAATTTCAGTGGTCAATCCAGCAGCCCCAACAGTGGATATCGGAGCAGACAAGATCGTAACACTGCCCGAGAATTCTGCAACATTAACACCTGCCATTGTCTCCGCAGTACCTGTTGAATACAGCTGGAGCCAGGTCGATGGACCCAACACGGTTACCATGACGGGGAGTGATACTGAACAGCTTAGTCTGGCTGACTTAATAGAAGGTACCTATACTTTTGAACTTCTCGTTACAGATAACAATGGAAAAAAGAGTACAGACCGAATCAACGTTACCGTAGTTGCACCAGCCGGCGCAACAGCTTCCATCCCTCGGTTCTTCTCTCCTAACGATGACGGCACCGGCGATTTCTGGGAGTGGCAGAATACAGAACAATTCGAAAATTCACTGCTGACGATTTTCAATCGCGCTGGCCAAAAGATCTATGAAGCGCTTTCGTATAAGAATACATGGGATGGCAAGGTCGATGGCCAACCGCTACAGGCAGGTGACTATTACTACGTGATACGCCTGGCAGACCTTACAGATATCAGGGGCGCGGTTCGGATCATTAGGTAGCCTTAAGATTTATTGGACATTGCCTGTTCCCTATCGGTATCAGGCAATGCTTCGATCATCCGGCGCAAAGTCGCGATCGGTAGCACATCTTTCGGAAGTCCCTCATTAGAAATGCACCCATTTTCCATCAGATATGTATAATTTGATAGTCTGATGACTTCGATAATATCGTGACTTACAAGAATAGTCGTTAGGTTGTATTGACGATGGGCTTTCAGAATATAATCCTGAATTTTAACTCTGAGATTCGTATCAAGCGCCGACATTGGCTCGTCCAACAATAAGATTTTTGGCTGACGTACGATTGCTCTAGCCAGGGCTACACGCTGCTGCTGCCCACCGGATAACAAGGCAGGTTTCTTTCCCTCCAGACTCGACAGTTCCATCAGCTCTAACAATTCATCCACAATTAATGGCGACTGATCCTTCCTTAACGCATAAAGAAGGTTCCCCCTCACGGTCATGTTTGGAAACAGTGCATAATCCTGGAACACAATTCCGACATTGCGATCTTGAGGTTTCAGATTTAGTCCTGCCGTAGAATCATACCACACTACGCCATTAACCTTAATGGTACCCGTATCGGGCGACATAAGCCCGCATATCATCCTCAGGAGCGTAGTCTTCCCTGCCCCGGAAGGTCCATATAGTGCTACCAAATGGCCTTCTTTAATGCTCAGATTAACATCAAGTTCCATATGACCACTGGAAGAAAATAAGCGTTTTCTGAGAGACAGTTCGATCATATGACTTTGTTTACATTCGAAGTAGCGTTTACGACGTACACAACAGACAATGTCAGCAATGCAAATATCAACAAGGTAATGGCATATGCATTAGCCTGAACATAATTCATTGCTTCTACCTCATCGTATAGGGCTATAGATACCACGCGTGTTTCATTGGGAATATTTCCGCCTACCATCAACACAACACCGAATTCTCCAACAGTATGCGCGAATGTGAGAACTAGTCCGGTAATTATCCCTGAACGTGCGTTGGGCAGAAGTACCTTCATCAAGGTTGTTAGCCGACTTTTCCCTAAAGAATAAGACGCCTCGATCAATGTAGTGGGAATACTTCTTAATCCGTTGTATATGGGCTGAACCATAAAAGGCAGACTATAAATGATAGACGCCACCACCAGGCCCTCAAAAGTGAATACAAGTCGGACATCAAAATATCGATCAAGAAACTCCCCAAACGCATTCTGTGGACTAAACCCCAGCAGCAAATAAAAACCAAGTACCGATGGCGGCAGGATTAATGGAAGGCTTACCATTGCTTCTACGAAATATTTAATTTTGTATTTGCTGTAGACCATCCAATGCGCCAATGGTATGCTAAGGAAAAAAAGAATTATGGTGGTTACCGTAGCCAGTTTCAATGTGAGCGCGAATGGAGCAAAGTCAATCATCTGCAGGAGATCGTCAGCTAATAATAAGTCGATATGTACGACCGGCTATATCACAAGGTAAGCAGGAAAATCCTAATGATGTTATTGGAAAAAGAAATTTGTGCTCTTCATGCTATGAATCAGATCAACTTTAGAATTTCAACATTCTTGTCTGCTATTGAATGTATTTTGTCATTCAGTTTGCGGTAAGCAGACAGCATCGCCATTCCGCGCATAGTTACCTCGGTACCTCCCCCCTTTTGACCACCCTTGTGTGCAATAACGTAGGGCTCTTTTGCTTGAGCATTGAGACCCTCTACCATGGCCCACGCTTTCTTATAAGACATACCCATGGCTTTTGCGGCTTTAGAAATGGAACCTGTCTCTATTATATGTTGGAGTAACTCGGCTCTTCCAGGACCAAAGAAACGTTCACCGTCGATATCTATCCAGCAACGTACCCGGAGTTCTTTTCCCTTTCTAGTGCGCATTATCTGAATTGAATTTGTGATTAAGCAAATGTTAACGCTACTTAAATAATAAATATCGGTTAACCAATATTTCCTGTTCCCTATCTTGAACAACAATGTAAAAAACTTTTGCAAGAATCCGACGAGTGACTGAACAAATGGTAGTCGAACGGGTCAGATGGATACAGTGCTGAGCACGACTTCCTTTTCTTTGCCTCTCAACTTAATAGAGCCAAGCGGACGTGCTTCATATTGCTTTGACAGGTTTAGCTCAGCAATCAAGTCGGCAGAGGTTAGAATTTCAGCATTAAATTTTTTGCACAAAGTCAGTATCCTCGAAGTAGTGTTAAGGACATCGCCAGAATACGTTATGTCTCTTTTTATTATCCCAACCTCACCAGCTACAACTTTTCCACAATGAAGACCTGCCTTGAATGCAGGTACCAATCCGTAACGGTTGAGGTACTTTTCTCTTAGTTTTTCAATGTGAACTTTTATATCGAAAAAACATTTCACACACTGATTGTCACGAACGCCATCCTCATATTTCCAGGCAACAATCACTTCATCACCAACGTATTGATAGATTTCTCCATTGTTATCCAGGATTGGATTAGTAATGTCAGAAAAGAAATCCTTTAACAGCTCATGGTATCGTTCGTCTCCAAGGCGCTCAGCTATTGTTGTAGAAGAATTTAGATCAAGGAACATAAATATGCGCTTCTCCTCTTTGGGAGTATTATACTTTCCCCTGATAATATCGCCGAGCGCACCGTGTCCAAATTTGCTGTTGATTTGTAGAACCAATTGTGTCATCGCTACAACAATAGACCAGCTGACCATATTCTTTATGCGTGACTTATCAGTAAAGAATATTTTTAATGCTTGGATTGATTCAGGATCTGATAATGGTCTGCCCGTCCGGATTGGCACTGTAACAAGTCCGAGCATACACATGATTAACAAAATGATCAGCATAAAGGAAATGCTAACGGCAATCAGCGTATAGCCATAAGACTTATCCTGGTATTTAACATTCACAAAAAATATCAGAAACGAACCACCTAACAAAGATCCAACCAAGGCAGATCCGGCATTCATGGCCAATGAGAATGAAAAGGAATATTCCTCTGACGGCCCTTGTGAATAAATAGAATGGAGAACGAGGTAATCATATATTGCCATTGCACACCCCACCAACAACCAGGCAACGGTTAAAATAATAAGCTGCCTGAACTTGAGTCGTGTTCTCCAACTCACAATTTTTAAAATTGAACTGCTTCTCCGTCCTTCGTATCGATTAATTGCAGGCTATCGATTGACGGGTCTTCATCGGGCAAAATTTGCGCGTAGCATCCCATCTCTCTTGCAATATTAAGAATTACAAATACCTCGGAAGCACTTCTGATGCCTTTCACGCGGAGTATCCTATCGCAATCTTCCAAGTCAAAATTTGCTTCACAGTAATCTAAGGTTTCATGGATCCTGTCGATCAATCTGCGGGCGCAATCACCATCTTTTACGTCGGTCTTAAAAACTTCAATCATTGTTTTGCAACTTTTAATACACCTATCACGACACCCCATTCAATCACATGGTTGTAATGTTGTAATTACTTGCTTCAGATTCTTTGTTATAACAACCTTTAATGAGGCAATGACTTTGCTAATCGCTTATTCAACGGACGCAATAAGATCGAGTTGTACTTACCATGTGTTTTATGAGGGAGAAAATCAACTACCCCCGTTGAAGTAACTCGTATTTTAATAACAACAGCCTCATTAAGTAGTTCAAACAGAAATGTGCAACGAGGTTACTTGTTCTCAATTAAGTATCTATCAAGTTTATCAAAACTGTCGGATCTAACTATCATAACTTCTAGTCATTAACCTTCATTCAAAACTATGCGACGGTGTGGTAATTCGTGGTGTGCAATTCCGCCAATCTGTAGGGCAATTTGCGACATAGTTTGTAAATTTAAAGTCCAAAGTTCCAACGAGAACAATAAACGTATCAACCGTTACACAATGAAACACATAACCATTTTAGTACCGAACGAAGCGGTACTGGCAAGCATCGATGATCCTCGCTATTTGTTTACTGCAGCAAATGAATTTTTAGAGAGTGCTGGGAGGAAGCCGATCTTTCAAGTAGAGCTTGTTGGGTTATCAAGAGAGGTTAAACTGCACCGCGGCTCATTTACTGTTCATACCGACCATTTGCTTTCGGAGATAAAAACAACTGATCTGATTTTTGTGCCTGCATTGTTTGGTGATATTGAAAAAGCACTGGATGCCAACAGAGAATTCATCCCCTGGATTATCAAACAATATAGACAGGGTGCAGAGGTAGCAAGTCTATGTATCGGCGCTTTTTTATTGGCATCAACCGGGTTGCTAAATGGAAAGAAATGCTCAACCCATTGGCGCTCTGCAAATTTGTTCCGGGCAATGTTTCCAGAGGTAAATCTTGTTGACGATAGGATAATTACCGAAGAGCAAGGATTGTACTCAAGTGGTGGCGCTAATTCATATTGGAATCTGCTCTTATATCTTCTTGAAAAATATACCGATCGCGAAATCGCCATCATCGCTTCAAAAGTGTTTGCCGTCGAGATAGACCGAAAGAGCCAGTCAGCATTTATAATGTTCAACGGTCAAAAAGCTCATGAAGATGAACACGTACGCATGGCGCAGGAGTTTATTGAGAAGAACGTTCACGACAAAATATCTGTCGAAGATCTGGCAACGAAATTTGCCATCGGAAAACGTAATTTTGAAAGGCGTTTCAAAAAGGCAACCAACAACACGCCTGTAGAGTATATGCAGCGAGTAAAAATTGAGGCTGCAAAGAAGGATCTTGAAACCAGCCGGAAAAATGTAAACGAAGTAATGTACGATGTTGGCTATACTGATACGAAAGCCTTCAGGTCTGTATTCAAGAAAATCACTGGTCTTTCGCCAATCGATTACCGAAACAAATACAGCAAAATAAGAGTGGTTGTGTAAATGGTTTCAGCACCTACTCTAGCGACTCCATTCTAAATCCACGGAAAAGATTATGTTGGACTGCTGTGTTAAAATTACGCCAGACTCTATTGATCTCGTAACGTGTGTCTGCGGCTTCAAGACCACAAAATGGGTAAAGCGTGTTAACTACTTCGGTGCAACAGCCTGCGAGTTGACGACTTGTTTCCGTAACCTGAGCTAATAAATTATGAGGGACAGCACCGCCAACGGCAAGGCTATTCCAAGCTTGGTCGGTGCTGTAATAAAAGTTATTACGGGCGAAGTCAAGTTTGGTCCGAATCGGATCCACAATTTGTGCAGATGAATTCGCGCTTTTTGCGGACAGCTTTGCCTCAACAAGATCAACGAATTTACAGGCCATCCCCGAAAGGTTCACGGCCAATGTGCTTTCCGCGAGTTGCTGAAATGGATACTGAAAGATGATTTGAGGGAGTACCGAGTAGTTGGGTTGTATAGTAAAACATCGATTTTCCGGAACCAAAATATTTTTTGCCTCAAAGGAATGGCTTGCTGTTGCTACCATACCCATTGCATTCCATGTCCGATGTATATTTACCTCGTCACGCCATAGCACGAAGGATTTCACCACGGGCTTTCCCGTCGTATCGTAGACTTGGTCACCATTTTCCTTAACAAGACAATTTAAAGTAAATACAGAAGCCATCGGAGACCCCGTTGCGTATGGCCAATAGCCTTCAATGGCATACTTACCGGCCGACCTATCGGCGGTCCCGTTGATTGCACCACTACCTGCAAAACATACCTGATCAAATTTAAAAATATCCGCAGCAAGTTCGGGATCCAGGAACCCAATGAACCACGCTGCCCCACTACAAAGCGTCACAACCCATCCGGTACTGCCATCTGCCCATGATATCCCCTCTTCTATTCTGATGATTTCTGGCAACGACAACTCCAGTCCGCCGAATGTCCGCGGCACATACATATTCAGCCAGTTTTCATTCATAATAACTGACCACTGTATTTCATCAAGAACTTTTGATTGTTCTGCCTTAAGCGCTGAATTAGACAATCGAACCGCTACTTCTTCAGCGATAAATTCCCGTGGGTGTGGGGTGTTGACACTCATGCTGAAGGTACTCTTTGTTGCAACAGATTTTTCCGGGCGGTCTTCAGCCAGTCGAAATATCCAAAACAGGCCACCACAAACAATACGATTGTCAAGAGCGCCAACATGGGCAGAGATTTATGAAATAAAAGCGGGATAGCAAACGCGTTGGAAATGTTAAGCAATATCCAGTTCTCGACTTTCCGCCTTGCAAGCAACCACATACCAGCCCAGCCTGTAGCACTCACCCATGAATCCCATATTGGAACCTCAGAATCAGTAAATGATGACAATGACACATAAAGCACTCCAAATCCGATGAGTACGATTGCTCCCGTTACGAGCCAATCCTTTTTTGATGCGAGCGTAATCTGTACCGGCTTATGATCCCTTCCCGCGACCCAATACCACCAACCATAGATACTCATTATCAGATAATAACCGTGCAGCAGACATTCTGCGTACAGGCCTACCGTAAAAAGGCTATAGATGGCAAGAACTGTTGCACCAATTCCTGCGGGATAGAGGTAAACACTATTCGCCCGGGCCAGGAACACCTCGGTGACTCCAAGTATCAACACTGCCAATTGGATGGCATCGACGTGAGCCCACTCCTGGCTTAGCAATTCAAGCCATTCATTAAAGTTATGCATCTTAAAGCTATTACCGGCTCACGAAGCGAAGACCTTGGTGAAACTCTCCCTACGCTGGTATTATCCAGATCAGGTATGTGGCGGTCCTGTAACCTTCCCACAGGGTATAATCTCAGCCTTTCTCAGCATTGCACTTTGCAAGCATGGCACCCCTTGAGCACGTGGACGCAAAGATATACAATATCTGGGTATGACAGGAATTGGGTAAAGCGTTCTGGTTTGCCGCGGTCAAACTCCAAGGACAGAATTGCGAATTGCGCCTGATTATTTTCCGCTATTTTCTAAAGTCCAGATTTTTCCCTTTCAAAAGCTCTTCCAGTTTCGGAATAGCGCTTGGACCTAACCCATGAAGTTTCAGAAGTTCAGACCTAGTATAGCCTGCCAGTTGTGTAATCGTTCCAATCCCAGCATTTTCGAGGGCACGTCGCGCCGGTGCCGGCAAGCTCACGTAAATGCCACCGTTCTTAGAACCCTCGCAAATGGGACAAACCGTGCAATCGCTGCTCTTGTAATATTGGTGACCTTCGGCGCAGGTTCTTAGTGTTTTCTTTGCGGCCATAATGCACTGTATTGCTATGATCCAACGGGGTCTGTGACAATATAATAATTTTGCTCTTTACAGATACGCTCGGCTTGCAAAACGTGTCGCTCAATGTGATATGTAAAGAATCGTAGCGTATCACCTAGCCTAAGTTTAATCAATCTCGTAAGCGAGATGGAAGCTTTCGTCTTTGTAAGATCCATCGATCTGCACGATTGCAGGAGCGTAACTAATTGTTCCTGTTGTTTTAGAAACCGAGTGATCGTCGTCTCGGCCAAAGTGACATTAGCAGGATTTTTATCCTTAGGAGTTTTCATTTTGGTAATTTTCCCTCCCTTCACCTCCATCAGATTGGCAAAGTAATTCCCCAACAGCCCGCTTTGGAAAACGTTGGTGCCGGTCCGATGCTTATTTTTTATAATTTGATTTTCAATTTCGACGAGATAGAAATCCCCATATAGGTTTAGATGCTCCAGGCATTCAAGGATGCTCCACCGGCCGCCGTCCTTATAGCGGAGTTGGTCAAGAGAAAGCATCTTAAACCTTTCAACTTTGCGTGTTGCCTTGTGCATCCTTTGAAGCAAATCATCGATTAGTGTATTGTTATCAATCTTCATCATTTGTTTTTTTTACAAAGGTCACCTACCTCCCTTTAAGCACTCTTGATTGAAGTCAAGAATTTCGAATTCTGCTCAATGTTTCTGGTGTCATTCTTAAATATGATGCAATGTATTTCAACGGAATTTCCTGAAACAGATTGGGGCTGCGATCCAGTACCCGCTGCAATCTTTTTGTAGGCGACTCGGTAAGCAAATCAATTTCTCTTTCCATCTGCTGAACAACAAGACCCTCGAGAAGCTTTATATAAATGCTCTGGTTTTCAGTATTTTCATTTACCACCTCAAACAGCCTCTTTCTAGAGGCTACCCGTAGCGTTGTTTTTCTTAACGCTTCCATATATAGCTCCGAAGGGTTTCCGGTAATGAAAGAAGACAGCGAAGTAATCATGGAGCCGGGGTAGCCAAAGCGGATGGTTTGTTCTTCAAATTCCGTAACATGAAAAACCCGGACTGCTCCCGATACTATTAAATACAACGACTGCTCCACCTGACCTTGTTTTATAACATAGTCGCCTTTTGCATATGTCTTCAGGGGTACGCTGTCTTCTTCAAAAATTCTCTTTATGAATAATTCCTGGGGGGTCATTTCATTCGATATTCGATATTCGTTAATAGTTAATGCTACTTTGTCAAGTTAGAAAAAAAGGAATAGGGAGTAGGGAATAAGGAGTAAAGGTGGGTCTCAAAGTGCGCACCCTTATTCCCTATTCCTTATTCCTCTCCTCAAAATGCTCAAGCATGACAAAGTAGGATTAATAGTTAATAGTTATTCGCGAGCCTGCTAGTATCCGTTGACTATTTCAATGAAAACAGAGGTCGTCACTACATCCACGAAGGTGGCACAAAAATCACGACGAAACCTGCACGTCACTACTGTTCTTTTATGATTCTGTGGTGGCCAACAGACACACGTCTTTTGTTTCTCGAATATTACTTCTTTGCTCCAAAAGCAAAAACGTTCAAGTTGCACCTTATACCCTATACCCTATACCTCTATACCTCTTCCCCTCTTCCCTTGGCCAATTTGACAAAACTAGAATCAACGAGCACCAGATTATTCCTATCTTTGCCGCCTTATTTTTATCAATATGATTTCAGTTGACGCAGTTAGTGTCGAATTTAATGGCTCACCGTTGTTTACCAACGTTACTTTTAATATCAACGAAAACGATAGAATCGCCCTTATGGGGAAGAATGGGGCGGGAAAATCGACGTTACTCAAAATCCTGGCAGGTGTAAACAAGCCCACCAGGGGAAAAGTAAGTGCCCCCCGGGATGCCGTCATAGCCTATTTGCCGCAACACCTGCTGACCAAGGATGATGCTACCGTTTTCGAAGAGGCATCCAAGGCTTTTTCGAAAATTCTGGGAATGAAACAGCAAATGGATGAACTGAACCATCAATTAGAGACACGCACTGACTATGAGTCGGAAGAGTATTCAAAAATCATTGAACAGGTTTCAGAACTAAGCGAAAAGTATTACTCGATCGAAGAAATAAATTTTGATGCTGAGGTTGAAAAAACTTTGATGGGATTAGGATTTCTTCGATCAGATTTTTCAAGGCCAACTTCAGAATTCAGCGGTGGTTGGAGAATGCGGATAGAATTAGCGAAGATACTTCTACAAAAACCTGATCTGATACTCTTAGACGAGCCAACAAACCACATGGATATCGAATCCATTCAGTGGCTCGAAGAATTCTTGACCCAAAATGCAAAAGCTGTCATCGTAATCAGTCACGACAAAACATTTGTTGATAATCTCACAAACAGGACCATTGAAATCACGATGGGCCGCATATACGATTACAAAACAAACTACTCTCACTATTTACAGCTTCGCAAAGAGCGTCGGGAACAACAGCAAAAGCAGTTTGACGATCAGGCAAAACAAATTGCAGAAATTCAGGAATTTATTGAGCGATTTAAAGGTACCTATTCAAAAACCTTACAAGTTCAATCCCGGGTTAAGATGCTTGAAAAGATGGAGATTGTCGAGGTTGATGAAGTGGACACTTCTGCATTGAATCTAAAATTTCCGCCAGCGCCCCGATCAGGAAGTTATCCGGTAATTGTAGATGGATTAACAAAAAAGTATGGCGATCACGTTGTATTTAAGGATGCCTCTTTCACCATTGCACGCGGCGAAAAGGTCGCTTTTGTTGGAAAAAACGGGGAGGGAAAATCCACGTTGGTAAAAGCAATCATGGGAGAAATAGATTTCGAAGGTAAGTTGCAAGTAGGCCACAACTCAATGATCGGATACTTTGCTCAAAACCAGGCTTCACTTCTCGACGAAGGCCTGACCGTATTTCAAACCATAGACCAGGTAGCAGAAGGTGACATCCGAACAAAAATAAAAGACATCCTCGGTGCTTTTATGTTCAGCGGCGAAACCATTGACAAGAAAGTAAAAATGCTGTCGGGGGGCGAACGTACCCGACTGGCGATGATCAAACTATTGTTGCAGCCAGTCAACCTGCTCATCCTTGATGAGCCCACAAATCATCTCGACATAAAAACAAAGGATATCTTAAAAGATGCACTGAAAGCATTCGATGGCACTCTCATTCTTGTTTCTCACGATCGCGATTTCCTGGACGGTCTCGCTAACAAAGTATTTGAATTCGGTAATAAACGGATCAAAGAGCATTTCGAAGACATCACTGGATTTCTCCGAAATAAGAAGTTGCAGAATTTGAAGGAGATCGAGCGGTCGTCTGTGAGCGGTAAGTAGTAGGAAATATAGTTTTACATTTTACAGCCGATAGATCGGCTGTAAAATGTAAAAGTTAGTTTCAGGTTCCGCTGAGTAATCTATTAAGTGTTCTCAATATTCCTCACAGCAGGCACCTCTGTTTTCTTTTTGTACCAGCGCCAAACCACCGTACCAAGGCCACCAATCGCAAGCGCAATCAACTTAAGATTCTTAAGGAGCAATGCAAAAATTCCAGCTTTGGCCAACATCTTCCCTGCGACAAGGCCGCCAATTGTCCAGGCTGCCACATCATCTATGTCTGGATTAAAGTCAGCGTATTTGTTGCCGTTAGCGTAGCTAAAGGATGCAAGCACCGGTTCAATATTTTTTTGCACATCAGGGAGCTCCATCATGGAAGCCACTGCATTTAAAACAAGCACTCCCTTCCTACCGAGGATCCGCACATTATAGTTAAGAGTGGTACCATCGGTCTCACCAAATTTTATTTCTTTTGCCCAATGCAAGACTTTTTTATCCTTGTCATAGAAGGGTGGTGCGGCCCAGCCAATGATGGCTATTGATTCATATCCCTCTTTCACACGTTCTTCATTTGCAGCTGCTGCATCACTTTGAATTTCCTTCAAAAGTTCATCATAGTCGATCTCTTCAGCATCGTCATCCTTCACATACCCCATCTCATCATAGGTAATGATGAACGCCCATGAGCGCTCGTCAGTAATACCAACGTTGTCAGGAACAATCATTCCAAGTGTTCCCTGACCATGGGGGTTACCCCATAAATCCTGAATAACGTAGTCGGCTTGGGCAGCATCCAGATATCGAAATCCGGGAGGCACATTAAGCGTTCCGATTCCATCGTCCAGGATGATCTGACCTCGCTCGTATTTGAAAGACGCTTCAAGACTGTCAAAGAATAAGGTCACACTGTCCTTATCGTTGGCCGACACAGCGCTGGTCAATATTGTGCAGAAAAAAAGAGCGATAAAATTCTTCATAAAGTAGTGGTTGAGATTTGGAGAGGCCTGATGAATAGGCAAAAGACATTAGGTTTACATATTGAAGAACGGGAAATGGGAATGAAAAACGAAGGCATTGTAAGATAAATCAGCGTTCCAACTTGATTGTGAATACTGTAGAGTCAGAATGCATTAGGAGGATACTAAATGCTTTTTTTTGACACTAGTTACGTTGCACCGTGCATAAAAAATTTACCAAAACCATACGTGGATTGGAAGACGTGATTTTCAGAACATCTCTGGCAGGTTTTAAGGCCGCAGCCAAGATCAGGGTGGTTTTTTTCGGAAATTATTAGAGATTAGGCAAAAATTTGGTCACTATGCACGCAAACAGACGCAACTTCATTAAAAAATCATTCGTAACAGCAGCCGGATTAATCTCATCGGCGGAATTGGTTGGCGGATCATTACGACCCAAAACCTATATATCATCAGTGAAGCAAAGCATTACCGCTGCTCCTATACGATTTTCAGTTATCGGACTTAATCACGGACATATCTACGGTCAGTCAGAAGCAATTATTCGCAACGGTGGAAAACTTGTTTCATTTTATGCTAAGGAGCCCGAGCTGATAAGTGCATTTCAAAAACGGCACCCAGACGCGAAACTGGCGCGCAGTGAAAAAGAAATACTCGAAGATAAAAGTATACAATTGGTGGTTAGCGCATCTATTCCAATCGACCGCGCACCTCTCGGAATTCAGGTGATGAAGCACGGCAAAGACTTCATGGTTGACAAGCCAGGAATAGTGACACTTGAACAGCTCGCTGAAGTGAGAAAAGTTCAAAAGGAAACCAAACGTATTTACTCTATAATGTATAGCGAACGACTTGAGAATAGAGCAACCGTTAAGGCTGGTGAACTTGTAAAAGCGGGCGCCATTGGGAAGGTGATCCAAACGATCGGCCTGGGCCCCCATCGTATAAATCTTAAGTCACGACCGCAGTGGTTTTTCGATACAAAGAATTATGGCGGAATTATTTGTGATATAGGCTCGCATCAATTTGATCAGTTCTTGTTTTTCACCGGATCAACGAGTGGCGAGATCGTTGCCTCTCAAGTGGGAAACGTTCACTATACCCAATATCCAAACTTTGAGGATTTTGGCGATGCTACATTAAGAGGAAATGGTGGAGCAGGTTACATCCGTGTTGATTGGTTCACTCCCGACGGTCTGAATACCTGGGGTGACGGACGGTTAACTATTCTAGGAACCGACGGATACATGGAGCTGCGCAAAAATATAGATATCGCCGGTCGCGACGGTGGCAATCACCTGTTCTTGGTCGATAACAAGGAAACTCGATATTTCGATTGCAAAAATGATCCCCTGCCCTACGGCCAACAACTTATCAATGACATTAACGACAGGACGGAAACTGCAATGACACAAGAACACTGCTTTCTTGCTACAGAGCTTGCACTGCGTGCACAAAAAGATGCACAAAAGCTAGATGTGAAAAAGTAGGTCAGGTCAAGCTGATTTTGTACTCATTTCTTGCCGGCCATGAAAGCACTGACATGATCAGCAGAGCCTCGGCAGACATGTAAAGTACTGCATTAAAAGCATGAGAGTACTCCCATTGTATCCGAAGGTCTTGCCATGATGCTGGCTGTATTGTCCAATTTTCGGTAATCTGATTGGCAGGAAAAGTGAAAACAAAAAATACCATTAACGACATGCCTATACAAAACGTAGCGCCCAGGGCAAAGCGCAAAACAATGTCGTGATCTTTTGCCAGGACTGATAATAGAATCGTGGAAATCAAAGAGAGCGTAATCAAGATAGAGGAATAAGCCCAACCATTATAAATCTGTTGTGCAATAAAATATTCCTCTCGGGTCATTTCCATTTTATCTGGGAATGCCATAAGGTGCGCAACGTATGGGCACAGTGCCAGCGCTGTAAAAAACAGGCTGAGAAAACTCACTATCTTCGATACCCCTGACATATAATATTGCTTACCTTTTTATGATTCTCTACCATCAAAAAAATCGTACCATATCAGAAACTCGTTTTTACAACGATTAACCTAACAGTCTGGGACAAAAGGAGTAAAGATACATCGGCGAAGTGTAGACATTTTCAGCAGCCAGGACAACGCAGAAGTCCGAAATGATTACCCTACATGCGTCATTCGCAATCTTTACGGTCTCGATCCTACTGCTGCCTCCGACCTACCCGGCAAATGGTGATTATGGATATCCCCCTTTATCAAGTTAGAAAAAAGAGATAGGGAATAAGGAATAAAGTAGCTTTTCTCGGACCGGTCAAAAGATAAATGAACCGCTAAGGCGCGATGACGCAAAGCCACTTGTCTACGTTTGCGTCTTGGCGGTAAAAAAATCGTTGCATTTGAAACTTGACAAAGAAGGATTAATCCTACTTTGTCAGCTTCCAATTAAGTGCTTTGAGAGAAGTATTCCTCACTTTGATGCACTATTTGTACTTCGTCGCCTAGCGCAACAGTAATTGATCGTGACTTGGCTCCCCAGCCGCATGGCTGCGCTTTTGGATTTGCAACTGAATTTTAGCCCTGCCTCCGCCGAGCTTCGGCAGGCGCAGCGCACATCCCCCACCAGGCCAAAGCTAAAATTAGGTTG
>JAEZBX010000155.1 GCA_023412765.1 Bacteroidota bacterium | reverse complement strand
ATGTAAATGGCCGTCTTAGACTAACCATTCTATGGTTAAGCTGAATCTTCCTTCCTTTGATTTTGACCTCCGCAAGGAAGGGACTAAAGTTCTCATATTTGATTACCTGCGAAAGCGCCATGTTACTTTGACTCCGGAAGAATGGGTTCGTCAACACTTCATTCGCTACCTTATTCACCATCTCCGATATCCCCGCGCTTTGATTAAGGTCGAGGGAGGACTTGCCTTCAACACGCTTCCGAAGCGGTCAGATATTGTTGTGTTCGATCGGTCCGGTAGTCCATGGATGATTATCGAATGCAAGGCTCCTGATTTGCCGCTCAGCAATAAAGTTGTTTTGCAGGCATCAGTTTACAACCAAACACTCAAGGCCAGGTATCTTGTGGTAACAAACGGGATGTCGCATATCTGCTGTGAAGTTAATTGGGAGGATAGGAATACGGTCGTGATGGCGGCAATGCCGGAGTATCGTTAATTGCTATCCGTTATCCGGTCGGACCGCCAGTGGCGTGCGAAGAAGACAAGAGAGTTAATTGTTATTTTGTTAATAGTTAATAGGATGCTCGAGCCATTTTTATTCGGTCACACCTTATACCCTATACCCTATACCTTTATGACCTAAATCTATCGTATTCCTTACTCTATGTCCCTAAACTCAAAGAAACTTCCTGACATCTTCATAAGGAAGATTAAATGCATCTGCAACTGCCTTGTACACAACTTCTCCATGGATCACGTTCAATCCATTGCGCAACTCTGAGCTTTCCTGGCATGCTTTCTTCCACCCCTGATTTGCCAACCTGATGGCATAGGGTAACGTTGCATTCGTCAAAGCTAACGTTGATGTATATGGAACAGCACCAGGCATGTTGGCAACGCAATAATGAACCACGTCATCAATTATGTATGTGGGATTTTCGTGCGTGGTCGGCGTGCATGTTTCGATGCATCCTCCCTGGTCGACAGCAACATCAACGAGCACGGTACCCGCACGCATGTCCTTCAGCATATCGCGTGTAATAAGTTTTGGAGCCTTTGCACCAGGAACTAATACTCCGCCAACGATCAGGTCCGCGTCCTTAATTAATTCGCGAATAGTGTATTCGTTGGATACAATTGTGTGAACATTTTTGGGCATCACATCATCGAGATATCGGAGACGGTTGAGATTCAGATCCAGAATAGTTACATCGGCTCCCATGCCTGCCGCAATTTTTGCAGCGTTAGTTCCCACCACACCTCCACCAAGAATCAATACCTGAGCAGGCCGAACACCTGGGACACCACCGAGCAAAATGCCGCGGCCCTTCAGTG
This sequence comes from Bacteroidota bacterium, assembly GCA_023412765.1. GTDB lineage: Bacteria > Bacteroidota > Bacteroidia > Cytophagales > Cyclobacteriaceae > Chryseolinea. The sequence continues at coordinate 3,130 of JAEZBX010000155.1, read as the reverse complement.
GCTTCTCAAGATATTTGGCTCCTTCCTGGATGGCCATCCGACCCGCAACTTCTGACATAGGTATCAGCAATGGTAAGCTCCCATCCAGCCGTTCAACAGTTTCATATGCTAAACAAACGGCACCACTTGCCATCATCGCTTTTGTGAGCGGTTCGTATGATGCAAAATGAAAATACGTGAACACAAGTTGTCCACGACGAATGAGTTTATATTCTTCTTCAATCGGTTCTTTAACCTTGATAATCATTTCGGATGTATCGAAAATGCTTGCCGCTGTCTCGATCATTTTTGCACCGGCTTTTATATAAGCATCATCACTGAAGCCACTTCCTACACCTGCATGTGACTGTATATGTACTTCATGTCCGCGCTTGACCAGTTCCTGTGTTCCAGCAGGTGTCAACGCGACACGATTCTCATTATTTTTTATTTCCTTGGGTACGCCAATTATCATAGAGGTCGCAGTTAATAGACCGGACAAATATAGCTAAAGGGGTAATCTGCAAAGGGAAACAGCGATACCTTTTTCTAAAAATGCTTCCGCGTCAATCTATAAAAAACCGCCATCAAACTATATTTTTCCGTCATCTGAACCTATATAGGCATGAATGGGTCTGATGACAAGAGCTGCCTTTTGAAAGTTACCGGTAATTTCTATTTTTGACTGGTAGCACGATCATTCATCTTCTAACCACTACGATTTTGAGCGCAACAAAAGAGGTGAAGTCAAAATTTTCGCAGGCTAAGGTGAAGGAAATTCTTTCTGATTACCGTCTTGCAGTAGAAAGTCGCGAAGCCAGTCTCATCGGCCGTCGCGAGGTGTTCATGGGAAAAGCAAAGTTTGGCATTTTCGGTGATGGCAAGGAAGTCGCACAAATTGCAATGGCGAAAGTTTTCCGCAAAGGTGATTTTCGCGCGGGCTATTATCGCGATCAAACATTTATGTTCGCGATCGGAGAGCTCACAGTACAACAATATTTTGCACAACTGTACGCGCATACCAGTCTGGAAGCAGATCCAGCTTCAGCTGGCCGGTTGATGAACGGACACTACGCGACGCGATTTCTTAATGATGAGGGAGACTTCGTCGATCTGACAAAAACAAAAAACAGCAGTGCTGATATCTCACCGACTGCGGGTCAGATGCCGCGTCTTCTTGGGCTCGCCTACGCTTCAAAATTATTTCGTGAAAGCCCGGTCCTAAAAGATTTAACGACACTTTCAAAAAACGGAAATGAAATTGCATTCGGCACGATAGGAAATGCGTCAACCTCGGAAGGCATGTTCTTCGAAGCAGTTAATGCAGCCGGAGTTTTGCAAGTACCTATGTTAATTTCTGTTTGGGATGATGATTACGGAATCTCTGTACCACAAGAGTATCACACAACCAAGCTTAGTATATCCAAAGCGTTGTCGGGACTGCAGCGCACGGCAACGGAAAAGGGATTCGAGATCATTACGGTGAAGGGATGGGATTATGTTGGATTGATCGATGCCTACCAACGTGCCGAAGTGATTTGCCGTGAAGAACATGTGCCGGTTCTTTTTCATGTGGAAGAAATGACGCAGCCACAAGGCCATTCTACATCAGGTTCACACGAACGATATAAGTCTAAGGAACGCCTCGCTTGGGAAGTTGAAAATGATTGTATCAGGCGCATGCGACAGTGGATAATCTCTGAAGGTTTAATTCTTCCAGAGGAAATTGATGTAATAGAAAAGGAAGCAAAAGCATCTGCGCGACAGGCGAAGGAGCGTGCCTGGAAAGCCTTTGCTAATGATGTGAAGAAGGATCAAAATAAAGTAACAGCAATACTGGAAATTGCTATCCGCGAAAGTGCGCATAGTGACGAAATTCTTCGCATTAAAAACGATCTAGTAAAAGCTATCAATCCGACAAGGCTTGAAACCATGCGTGCTGCGAAGAAAGCCATTCGTTACCTTGTTTTGGATAACGGTGATGCTAGAACAAAACTTTCTGAATGGTTAAAAGAGGCTGAGGCCGATAATTTTGATCGATACAGTTCTCATCTTTATAGTACATCCCCGGAGTCGGCGTTAAATGTCGGCAGGGTGGATCCTGTTTATTCAGACGGCTCGCCATTGGTTGATGGGCGTGAAGTCTTGCAGGCGTGTTTCGACGCCGCGCTAAGTCGTGATCCACGTGTACTGGCTTTCGGCGAGGATGTTGGGAAAATCGGAGACGTCAACCAGGGATTTGCAGGTTTACAAAAAAAGCATGGAGAACTCAGAGTCACTGATACCGGTATCCGTGAGTGCACTATTGTGGGGCAAGGTATAGGCGTGGCGTTGCGCGGTTTAAAGCCCATTGCAGAAATTCAGTACCTGGATTATTTGATTTATGCATTGCCAACATTATCAGACGATTTGGCTTGCCTTTATTATAGAACTAAAGGCGGACAAAAGGCGCCTCTGATCGTAAGAACCCGTGGACACAGGCTTGAAGGAGTGTGGCATGCAGGTTCACAGGTAGGGATGTTGCTAACTTCCTTGCGTGGTGTTTATATCATATCGCCGAGAAACATGACCCAGGCTGCTGGCTTTTACAACACTATGCTCAAGTCGGATGATCCATCAATCATCATTGAGTGTTTAAACGGTTACCGCTTAAAAGAAAGATTGCCTGACAACGTTGGAGAATTTACAATACCGCTTGGTGTACCGGATATTTTGAAGGAGGGGACAGATGTCACTATTGTAACGTATGGATCAATGTGCCGGATAGTGATGGATGCCGCAGAGGATCTGGAGCAGTTTGGAATATCGTGTGAGGTAATCGATGTTCAGACTTTATTGCCATTCGATATACATCATAGCATTCTGGAATCGGTTAAAAAGACAAATCGGATCGTATTCGCCGACGAGGATGTACCAGGCGGTGCCACGGGATTTATGATGCACAAGGTTCTTGAAGAGCAGGGTGCTTATAACTATGTTGATTCCAAACCTGTGACTGTAACAGCAAAGGAGCATCGGCCGGCCTATGCGTCGGATGGCGATTATTTTTCAAAGCCCAATGCGGAAGATGTTTTCGAAAAGGTCTACGCACTGATGTCAGAATCCGATCCTGTGAAATTTCCTTCTTTGTAATAAGTGAAGTGCTAGATGG
>JAEZBX010000290.1 GCA_023412765.1 Bacteroidota bacterium | reverse complement strand
AATAACGTGGGCAACACAGTTGTTCCAGAACTAATCCCGCTTGGTTTGGGCCAAAGTTGTCGCGGATATAATCCTGGAATAATTTCGCATTACAAGGCACCATGGGCAAACAAAGACCCTGAAAATTTACCGGAGCCTAAATGGCCGGGACAGGTCGGTGACAAATACCTTAGCCGCGCAATGCTGGAGGAATATTACAAACCGTGGATCGCCCTAAAGGATCAGGGTGTCGGCGTGCATTGTGGCGAATGTGGATGCTGGAACAAAACTCCACATGGAGTTTTTCTCGCCTGGTTCAACGATTTGTTAAGCATTCTTCACGAAAATGAAATCGGTTTTGCGTTGTGGGAATTTGATGGAAGCTTTGGAATAATCAATTCTGGTCGGGAGGATATTACTTACGAAGATTGGCACGGACAAAAACTTGATCGACAACTGCTGGAGCTTTTGCAGAAGTATTGAAGGAAGGCACTACGGTCGCCACGAAGTCACGAAGACACGAAGATTCACAAAGAATTTTTTTTGAAAGGACAAATGAAAAAAAACTTTGTGTTCCTTTGTGTCTTGGTACTTAGTGACACTCTCTTTCGCGGCAACCGTACATATCCCAATTACTTCATCGACATCGGCTGCGCCTGAGAACCGGGCGTAAACTTTACAACTGTATTTGAGATAGGCTTCACCGATCTTAGGAAAGTATACAATGCAGACAGATCACCTTCCGTCATATTTGCATACTGCGTCCAAGGCATAATGGTGTTATACTCTCCTGGCTTTACGTTAGGTAAAACATAAGAAGAATCAACATACTGCTTAAATGCCCTGATAAATTGTTCGCGGCTCCACTTACCAATACCTGTTTGATCGTCGGGGGTGATATTAGCTGATCGCACGATGCTTCCGTCGGGTGCGCCAAAATCACGACCGCCGCTAAATGCAAGTTCTCTTATAATTTGTCCTTTGTCGACCGGCGAATGACATTCGATACAACCGGACGAATTTGCAACATAGGCTCCGTAGGCCAGCTGATCCGTTGTGTCAGGCTTTGTTTGAAAGTCAGCTTTCTGAGGCATCGTATGAATTAAGAAATTAAAAGGTGCGTCAGCTACAGATTCAGGTATAGTGCTTTCGATGGGTTCAAGGCTGCGAAGGTATGCTATTATGGAGTAGATGTCCTCTCTGTCCATCTTTCCATAATACAAATAGGGCATTAGTGGGAACATAGGACGACCTTCCTTAGTAACTCCGGTAGTTATCACCCTTAGTAGTTCACCATCAGAATACCTTGATATTCCAAACGGTGTGATATTCCTGGCATAAAAAACTCCAGGAAGTCCCATCGACTGATCGAAACGGTCGCCGCCTTTTCCAAGCGTACCGGGAATTGGCGGTCCGGAAAATTTCGACCAATCACGAACAGCATGACAATCCATACAAACTGTTACGGAGTTTGCAAGGTATTTCCCCCGTTCGATACGTTCGGGAGTTCGTTCGATGGTAATGTCTTCGGGATCTCCAACGTCAGGCAGTGCTAGCTTGACGTATGCGAGCAGGCTACCCGCTAAAAGAACGACAATAAGGAGTACAGAGCCGATTATGATCAGTGGCTTTTTCATGGTTGTGACGAAATTGGTTGGTTTGGTTTGGAGTAAATATCCAAAAAAATAATTTCACCTGAAGCAGGAAAAAGAATAAAATCTAACTTTTGAGCGCGTGTGTCGTGCTGTGGCCTTAGGCGAGGTTCGTTTTTAAGCCTGTCACAACCTGTTTACCCCTGGCAGGTTGCACAGTGGCCTCGGCTTTTGTAATCCTTTGCAAGATCACGGACAGAACTAATCCGAAAAGGACAAAAGCCACAAACAAGATAAAACCAGGCTGCAAGGTCGTTTCATTTGTAGAGATACTCGCGAGTGACTCAGTCTGCATATTGAGATTTGAAAGCTGACTGTCCAAAATGCCTTTGAAACCAATATAGGCCATAAAGATGGCAATGACATTTACATCCGCCATGCTCCACTTCCCGGACTTAAAAGCAAAGAAATTGATAATTCGGTTTGCCCTCCACCTCGAACTTCCCAGGAGATACAATTTTGTTGCTAACAATTTCCCGATAGGAAAAACGATGCTGAAGATTAAAATCAGGACGCCAACAAAAGCGGAATCATATTTTCCCGTTTCAATTAAGATGCGTACAACATCAACTATACTTTTGCTTTGAAAAAATATTACTTGATCCTGAAACGAAATTCTCTCGCCAATCAGTAAGAAACTCATCTCTCTTATTCTTGCATCAATTTCAATCATGGGCGAGGTCAAACCCACAAACAGGACAACGAATGTAAGCAAAACTGAAATTACAAAAAGTGGTGTGTGCAATGCTTTTTGGTTTCGCAGAACAATCCACAGGATAAGAAATACTGCCATACAACCGAGTATCACATACATGAAAAAATATGCACGGTTTTGCAGGTCGTCCAGCCGTAGCGTTGCGTTGCTGTTAAACGCAGCTACATCGGGAACATTGTATGAAGCCAGGATACTTTGACTGCGGTTGATATCGTTCGCACTGTCATAGGTGATGCTTCCAAATTCTTCAAGTTTGCTTCGAGCAATGAATTTTAACTTCTCCTTGTTTTGTGGCTTCTTAAATTCATTGACTATTGTTTCAGCAAACTCCGGAACGCGTTCCCGGATTTTGTCCTCGTTCACGAACGTTTTAACTGCGAATTTTTTAATCTTGCCCCCAATCGTTTTTTGCTTTTGGTCTACCAAACTATCCGCCTTGTTTATTACTGCATGCAACAGCGTTGATACCTGAGATTTGAGGGCCTTGTCCTGCTCAGGCGTAAATTCAAAATCATCAATTCGATTCATCACCACTTTCACAACGTGGTCGCGCCATGCATTAACCGACAATAACCCATTGGTGATATTATTTAAGACAGCATAGTCATTTTTAATAGCAGCTCTTTGATCTGAGAGCTTGTGGACCTGCAAGCCGCTCCACACAGATACGATCAGAAGAATTCCAGCAAAGGCAATAAGAAGGGCGCGTTGTAGCAGTATCATGTCTGTTGATGTTCGGCATGCCGAATACAATCTGTATGCCCTACAAACTCCCAGAAAATTGCTATTGGGAAGGCAATTGCCCAATAACCTTGTGGAAATGGTTACACAGTCGAGTAATCAGACGCTACACTTACAGGCTGCTTAACTTTTTTAAGGCTTTATCAATATTGATGCCTTTACCGAGAACACCCTTGAAGAGATCGCCCTGCTCCTGAAGCCTGGGTATTGCATTTCGGATGTTAAAATCCCTGATGTTCAATCCTTTCTTGACCTCATCCCAATGAAGTGGCATTGATACCGGAGCTCCTGGTTTGGGACGAAGGGAATATACGGATGCAACGGTAGCCTGCGGTCGGTTTTGAAGGAAGTCGAGATACATCTTGCCATTTCTGTCCGAAACTTTTCTTTCGATGCTCGTAAAGGTCGGAATAAGAGAATGGACTTTGGTAACTATTGCCCGCGCAAATTCTTTCGAATCCTCGTAAGTATACTTTGCACCCAACGGAATGTATATATGAAGGCCAGTGGAGCCTGAGGTCTTACAATATGATGTAACATCCATTCCTTCCAACACTTGTCGAGTAACAATTGCAGCTTCGATCACCTGATCAAACGAAGTTTTCTTGTTCGGGTCCAGATCTATGATACACCAATCGGGATTGTCTGGCGTCTGCGTCCGACTACTCCACGGATTCATTTCAATACAGCCCAGCGAAGCAATATATAGGAGGCTTGCTTCATTGGTGCAAACCAAAAAGTGTTTCTCGCGCTCATCGCCTTCACTATAGTACTCATGTGTCTCGATCCAGGATGGCACTTTGCCCGTCACATCTTTTTGATAGAAGCTCTTACCATAAATGCCATTTGGAAACCTGTTGAGAGTCTGAGGTCGATCCTTCATGTATGGAAGCATGAACGGCGCAACCTGATAATAGTAGTTCAACATGTCGCGCTTGGTTGTTTTCTCTTCCGGCCAAAAAATTTTGCTAAGGTTGGTAAACTTCAGATCATGCCCCCCAATGTTCCGAACCTGCGTTTCATCATTCGGATTCAGCAATGTCTTCCTCGAGGCTTTCGCAGGCGCCTTCAATATCTTAGGGGCATTAGATTTCACGTCATTCAGTATGGCGTTGGTTGGCGCGGGATTTTCACGAACAACTTCTTTTGCTGATTTATCCTCGCGCAGACCCTTAAACGAAGGATGTCGCATAGATCCATCGTTAGTAGACGCACGATAGGTGACCTCAGCAACGAGTTTTGGTTTCAGCCATGTTACTTCTGCCTTTGGAGGATCGGGTCTGAACCTTGATGGTTTGTTGTAGTCAGGCACTTCATTAAACGGGCATTTATCAGTAACTAATGGTTTCATTTTATCCATCAGTTCCGACTGCATTTTGGAATCAAATCCAGTTCCAACCGGGCCGATAAATATCAATTCATTCCCTTCATAAACACCCATCAAAAGTGCACTGAATTTCTTTGATGTATTTTCATTTTTAGTATAGCCAGCGATTACGGCTTCCTGATGTTTTTGCGTCTTTATCTTCAACCATTGTTTAGAGCGAACGTTCGGCGTGTACGGACTGTCATTTTTTTTCGCGATGATGCCCTCGAGTCCCATTTTGTCGGCTAGCTCAAAAAATTCCGCACCTGTTACGGCAAAGTTTTCACTTAGTCGAAGAACGTCGTTTGCTGGAATAATTTCCTGCAGTGCCTTTCGTCGATCGGACAATGGAGCTTGCGTAAGATCGTAACCAGCCAGCCATAAAATATCAAAGAGATAATAAACAAGTTGACCATCGGCCTCACTTCTCCAAATCTGCAATGCATTAAAGTCGGGAACCCCCTTGTCATTAAGCACAGCAATCTCGCCATCAAACACAGCATCAATCTCCCATGCTTTTAATGCATCGAATATTGGATAAAATTTCTTGTTAAAATCCTTGTTGTTCCTGGAACGGATGTCAACTTCTCCATTCTCGAGATAACTAAGCGTTCTGAATCCATCCCATTTTACTTCATAGGACCACCCTTCTGAATCGAACGGCTTATCGACCAGGGTGGCCAGCATGGGTTTTAGGTCGCGGGGAATTTTTGATTTTATCTTCGATGGGATCGCATCCAATACTGAATCCACCCCGGAAGGCTCGTCTTTGTCAGCACTTGATTTAAGTCGGCGAGCCGAGCTTTGACGTTTTGCAACTTTCCTGGCGGAAGTGCCGGACTCACGATTGCTCTTCCATTGACGGGCTTTCTTATCTTTTGCCATACCTGAAATTGATTTTCGCGATCTGACTGAACGGTCTTTCTCCGTGATATCCTTTTCCGTGGCAAACTTATCTCGATGCTTTATTAAAAGCCACGAATTCTCCCCTCGCCCTTTTGTCCTTACAAGTGCAAATTCACCTTTTAATTTTTTACCATTCATTTTGATCTTCATTGACCCACCATGGAATTTTTTCGTAAGATATTTTTCCTGGTCAGATTTCTTTTCGAACTCTTCAATGGGTTCATATGTACCTTCGTCCCAAATAATGACGGTCCCTGCACCATAATTTCCTTCTGGAATGATGCCTTCAAAATTTTTATAATCAAAAGGATGGTCTTCTACCAACATGGCCAATCGCTTGTCAGCGGGATTCATGGAAGGCCCTTTCGGGACGGCCCAGCTTTTCAAGACCCCATTCAATTCAAGCCGAAAATCATAATGAAGGCGAGATGCATCGTGTTTTTGAACCACGAACTGTAAACTATTACCCGCTGGCCTCCCACCAGTCGGTTCTGGCGTCTTCTTGAAAGAGCGCTTTTTTTTGTATTCTGCTAGTGCCATACTAGTGCCTTCTAAAAATTTTATGCCATGAATCGATCGGTTTCGATTATCCGTACATTTGGAAATTGAGTTTTTGGCTAATGTAAGAAAGCACCTAATTCTGCCGACTTTTATTTTACAATCTTAATTAATATTGCTCACCGGATTTTTTGACCATTCTTTTTTATCAATCGCATGAAAAATTTATCAGTTTTTGGTTTTGCCTTGTTCGGCATCATCGCTGTTTTGTATTTGGGTGCAAGCGGGCTCGCGGGTAACTCCTCCTGGGGACCGTTTCTTTTGTTCATCGGAGGATGCACTACCATCGGCTTAACGATTGATATCTTTAATCACTTTCGAACAAAGGGAAGCCGCTAATTCTTCCTATTCATGGTCGTGGCATAATTTTTCGCCATCCACGGTCATGAATGAAAACGCTGAAATTATAGGGATTGCTGCCGGTATTTGCACTGCAATATCCTTGTTGCCTCAAATAATTAAAGTTATCCGGGAAAAAAAGACCGAAGACATTTCCCTCTTTTACCTGCTGGTTCTGTTGCTGGGCCTCGGACTTTGGACTTATTACGGATTTCTCAAGGATGATCTTCCCATTATTGCAACCAATATCTTCTCAATGCTGCTTAATATCACAATGATCACTTTGGGAATTTATTACAAGAAGAATAGTGACATTAAGAAGTAATTTTTATAAGGTAGATGTAATTCTTGGACGGTTTACTGGGCAAATTATTCTTCATTCGTAGGAATACATTCCACAGACACAACCGGATTTTGACTTAGATGCCGAGATAAGAACTGATCCAGTCGCCGAGAACCTGTCGATACTGGTATCCCTCGAGATCACTTTTGTACAACGCGGGACTATAAACTATCGAAACGAGTGTGGCCCCTTCATTCTTTAATTCCTGATGAGATCCCGGCGATGATTGTCAAGAGTTCAAATCCGAACTTGGCAAGCGTCCGGTATACGCCTCGTGATTTTTTGTTTCCCATGACCTATGGTTGTTTCCCTTCGAACAATATAATGAGAAAATTGAAAGAGTAACGCGACAAGTGACTAGTCTTGTCACACAGGATACATCGGTTCAACTTTTGTATTCTCTCTCCCATGGAAGGACCATCGCTATTAATACTTAAGGAGTCATTAAAATCATTCAAGAGAAAGAAAATTATTGCTGCATCTGGATCAACTACTAAAATCAATACCGGAGAGCTTGTAGGCGAGACCATTGTTGATTTCAAAAGTTTTGGAAAACATTTCCTGATTGTATTGAAATCGTTCTCCCTAAGAATTCATTTTCTGATGTTTGGAAGTTACAGAATCAATGAGCGAAAGGATGCGACACCGCGCCTTCAACTGAAGTTTAAAACCGGTGAGCTTAACTTTTACACCTGTTCAGTTATCCGGATAGATGACGACCTGGAGGATGTATACGATTGGACAACCGATGTGTTGAGCGATCAATGGAATGCAGCTAAAGCGAGGAGGAAGATCCGAAAGCTTCCCGAATTAACAGTCAGCGATGTTTTGCTTCACCAGACAATTTTTGCAGGAGTTGGGAATATCATAAAGAACGAAGTCCTTTTTCGAATTCGCGTACATCCTGAGACAACCATTCAGGCTCTACCACCGCGTAAGTTAACAGCGCTTATACAGGAGGCACGGAATTATAGTTTCGATTTTTATAAATGGAAGAAGATTTTTCAGCTGAAAAAACACTGGCTTATCTATACGAAAAAGAAATGTCCGCAATGCAAGGGAATTGTGAGGAAGAAATATACGGGCAAGACATTGCGGCGAAGTTTCTTCTGTGAGAACTGCCAGGAGCTTTATGCCGTAATCAAGACCTCGAAAATTAATCGGCGACGCTTAGCAATAGTTTCTTAAGCGCCTCTCTCACATACTCACCGCTGCCCGGTCCATACCAGTTCATCAACTGGGTTTCATAATGATCAATATCATAATATTGCTCGGGAGTGAGGTAACCAATATACCCCCCGTTGAAACTTGTGACCATGGGAAATACGCCAGACGCCGCTGCCACCGAATCCAAAACAGGATTAAACTCACCTGAAAAGTCGCACGGAGTGCCAAGCATTACAACATCACCAAATCGAAGAGTAGTGAGGAAACTTGGGAAGTCGCCAAAAGCCACCTTAAACAATCCCGGATTTAATCTCCACCTTTCAAGCACTTTCGCTTGTGGTTCCGGGAGAACTAAAGCAACTCTATGCATCTCGAGGTAATTACTTTTCATGGGTTGAAAGCTGGCTTTAGCAACATTATCAGCAATTTTTTCTGCCATCCAGTCGACGCAAACCCATCCCCCATCCGGAGCTTTGGGTTTATGACTTCCGACTGCACCAGCGATGAACATGGCAAAGTCGTACCCTTTTGATTCCAGAAGCTGTGTTAGCTTCCCGGGATAATCGCCCGAAAGTTCCAGGTCACGAGAAAATAGGCATGTAGCATGTGCTGTGTAACTGGTAACGATCAACTTTGTACTGTCACTTCTTTCAATGCGAATCATGCGCAGCAACGGATCCACTGGTCCATCATCATCAATTCTGTTTAATACGCCATCGGCGATTGAAACGGAGTCTATACTAACAGTGGCAGAAAGCATATTTCCGCTTGCCTGAAATATACTCGCCTTGATTTTGTCTGCTATGAATTGAACAACCGAATCTTCATACATCCCATACATCAGAGAAGTAGCACCAGTTGCCCAATGGCCGATGCTATTATGTGAATGAGTAGCGCCGAGATAGGTATTGTCGAGCGAAAAACCTACTTGTGGAAGTTGTTGCTCTAACAATGCGGTTACTGTTGGTGGAATAATTAAAAGGTCAGCACTAACGATGGCTACACGCCTGATGCCATTATCAATCACCAGAGTGCGCACATAAATAGAATCGTGTACCCCCTTGTAATATTTCCCAAGTCGTTTACCATATCCGGCTGTGGCGCGAGGTACTTTGGGTGTCAGATTTACTTTAGCATAACCTATAGTAAATCCCCCCTCAGGTTCAATCGGGACTTGATCTGTTAAATCAATACGGGCGTTCATTGTATTTAACATCTGCGCATAGTTGATATTCCTGTCGATAGACGAAATGGATAGTATTACGAGCAGGACAACGACCCCGACCAGAACAGCCAGTGTTATTAAAGTAATACGGAGAGGTCGCGCAATCTTCATTTTTCAAATAGCACTGCTAAATTACTGAGAGATTCCATTTATCTCAAATTATCAGCCAATAGTCTAACGGTTGGATTGCACGATTTTACAATTAGTCCCACTTTGTCAAGTTAGAAAAAAGGAATAGGAAGGTATAAGGTATTATAAGGTATAGGGTATAGGGGCGGCATTCGAAGTTTGTACGATATTCAATCGAGAGTGTGTGCGAGCGTGACCTTGGCTTAACGTCTAATGCCTAAAAAGATTAGACAAGTAGATTAACTGGCTCCGCTAGGAGCCTCCTGTTTGTAGCACAATCCGCGGATGAGAGCGCAGGCTCCGCTAGGAGCCTCCTAAAAATTTCATTTTATATCCATGCCGTTGTTCAAAGTGTTTCTCGTTAAAACCGAGCATTCATCATTCGTACCGATAGCTATGGGTATTCAATATTCCTTGCCCGGTGTTCTTTTCAACTGAATATGATTCGAAAGATGACAAAGTAGGATTAGCATTTACTATGAGCTTGACCTATTCCCTATCCCCTATCCCCTATTCCTTATTCCCTTCATTTACCCATCATCCCAACCCCGCCAACCAACAAATAGCGAATAACCTTTACCTTTACACATTAACTCAAAGCAACCTGTAGCAATGAATCCTACGGCAAACAAAACGATACCTGCAGACCACAAGCAACCACTTGCCGGCCATCCGGCGCCGCAGCCTTATAAAACAAAAAACAAAGTGCGTATCGTTACTGCTGCCAGTCTATTCGATGGTCACGATGCAGCTATCAACATCATGCGCCGCATTATACAATCTACAGGAGTGGAAGTTATTCATCTTGGTCACGATCGAAGTGTTGAAGAAGTGGTTAATACTGCCATCCAGGAAGATGCGCAGGCGATCGCCATGACTAGTTACCAGGGCGGGCACAATGAATATTTTAAGTATATGTATGATCTGTTATCCGAACGAGGCGCAGGTCATATCAAGATTTTTGGTGGAGGTGGAGGCGTGATTCTGCCGGAAGAAATCAAAGATCTGATGCAATATGGTATCGCGCGAATTTACTCCCCGGATGATGGTCGCGCCATGGGGCTTCAGGGTATGATCAATGATCTGGTAGAGAAAAGTGATTTGCCATTAGGACAAAAATTAACTAATGAAATAGACTTGTTGCCAGAAAAGAATCCGGTGGCTATTGCTCGTTTAATAACAGCTGCCGAAAACTATCGCGATAAACATGAGCAGGTGTTCCTGAAAATAAAATCGCTTGCCGATAAATCTACAACGCCTGTCCTGGGTGTAACGGGTACTGGTGGTGCCGGGAAATCATCTATGGTCGATGAACTTGTAAGGCGATTTCTAAGAGACTTCAAGGATAAAACAATAGGAATTATTTCCGTTGACCCCTCCAAAAGAAAAACGGGCGGCGCACTCTTAGGTGATCGAATTCGAATGAATGCGATCAACAATCCTCGTGTCTTCATGCGCTCGTTGGCAACGCGGCAAAGTAATCTCGCACTGTCGGGTTTCGTGACTGAAGCCATTCAAATACTGAAAGTAGCAGGTTATGATTTAATCATTCTTGAAACATCTGGTATCGGACAAAGCGACACGGAAATACTGGAGCACAGCGATGTATCGCTTTATGTAATGACGCCAGAATATGGCGCAGCAACACAGTTGGAAAAAATCGATATGCTGGATTTTGCCGACGTTGTCGCTCTGAACAAATTTGACAAGCGAGGCTCCTTGGACGCGCTGCGAGACGTAAAAAAGCAGGTGCAGCGGGGACACCAACGTTGGGACAAGAAACCAGAAGACATGCCTGTGTTTGGAACTATTGCTTCTCAATTCAATGACCCGGGCACCAATCAGCTTTACTT
>JAEZBX010000251.1 GCA_023412765.1 Bacteroidota bacterium | reverse complement strand
ATGAAGTATACCCCCAAAACGAATGTACATATTTTGATTTCTGCTAACTTTTATATTAGTTTAATATTCCATCATCCTTAACCAGACCTGAAAAAGCTATTTTCGATAGCATTTATTGCAATCCTCCTTCTGAATGTGATGGGGTATTATGTGGTATTTCTGGGTATGCAATATCGCAATGACATGACCATGTCAAGAACTCTTGATGCTGACCAGTACGACGATAATCAAACGCTGACACTTAAGATTCCTGTTTCCCTTCCCTACGTCGCAGACCAATCAGATTTTCAGAGGGTCGACGGAAAGTTCAAGCATGGTGGACAATCCTACCGACTCCTGAAACAAAAATATTCTAAGGATACTTTGACAGTAGTATGTGTAAGAGATTACGAGAATGAACGAATAAGTGAAGCACTCTCCAACTACGTTAAAACCTTTATTGATAGTGGTCCCGACTCGGACGAAAGTTTAAAGATAACTGTATCTTTTATTAAAGATTTTCTTCCACAAAAATTTTCAATCCTAACAATCACTCCTGGATGGCAAAGTGAGGTCACAACAAACATATTCGTTGAAAATCTGACTTCAACATTTATACCTCTCGTTGTACATCCACCCGAACACGTCTGAAACTTTTTGCAACCAACCGGTTGGCATCAATAATACGAAAATGAAAAGCGTTTCCAAGTTTGCTTTTCCGGTGTTGCGTGAGAACGTCACTATGTGACAAACCTCCCAAATAATATCATCAGTTTATAGAAAAATTCTGCCTTTGCAGAATCGATAATCCGCATTCTTATGCGGCTCTCTAATTACATTATTATGCCACACATTCCACTAGAAGATCACTTACCCGGTATCACCGGGCTACTTGAATATAGAAAGGACTCAGCCCAGCCCATACGGGAACTTACACAGGTCTTATTGCGCGGACCCTCTACCCTAACCGAGGGCGAACGCGAATTGATCGCAACAATTGTATCTCACTACAATGAATGCCGATTCTGCACGACTGCTCACACAGCTGCTGCGGATAAACTGTTGGGCCAATGCGATACCACCGCTCAAATAAAGGAAAATATCGAAACGGCCTTAGTGAGTGAAAAAATGAAAGCGCTCTTGACTATTGCTAAACAGGTCCAACAAAGCGGAAAAAATGTAACAGCGAATGCTGTCCAGCGTGCTAAAGATGCAGGCGCGACCGATGTCGAAATCCATGATACGGTATTGATCGCTGCCCTATTTTGTCTATATAACCGATACGTCGACGGGATGGCTACACGCCTACCCGATTCCCCGAAATATTATGATCAACTGGCGGAACGCCTCACAACCAATGGCTACAGGCGCCTGCCACAGGGATACGACCACCTTAAAAAACCATAAACTTTACCAAATCCTTAATCCACTTATTTTATGAAATATATTTTACTTGGTTTCTATTTATGCTTCACGATTACGCTTTTTGGGCAAACGCAAACCATTAGTGGAAATGTGACCGACGAGAATAATAATCCGATTGCAGGAGCAAATATTTTAATCAAAGGGAAGGTTACCGGAACAGTCTCCTCTTCCGACGGGACTTTCGAGTTAACCACAAATGTGAATCCTCCTTTCACACTTGTTATATCAATGGTCGGCTATCAAAAACAGGAAGTCGAAATTACATCTTCATCAAGCAACATCCAGGTTGCGCTTCCTGAATCAAGTGAAGTGATGAATGAAGTTGTCATCGCTGCATCTCGCGTCGAAGAAAGTATACTTGAATCTCCGGTGAGTATTGAGAAAATGAGCCTTCTTGATATTCGCCAGACTCCATCGATCAATTTTTATGACGCTTTGGAAAATCTAAAAGGTGTTGAAATGGTGACCAGTGGCCTTACGTTCAAGCAAATCAACACCAGAGGTTTCAATCACACGGGTAATTCAAGATTTCTTCAGCTTGTAGATGGTGTTGACAACCAAACTCCGGGCTTAGGTTTTTCCGTAGGAAACCTATTTGGTTCGTCAGATCTCGATATGGAAAGTGCTGAACTTATTCCCGGCGCTGCATCTGCGCTTTATGGGCCCGTGGCATTTAATGGTGTCTTGATGATGCGTACAAAAAATCCTTTTCAATACCAGGGTTTAAGCGCCCAGGCGAAAATAGGTGTGAATCACATCGGCGAAGAATATACTGATCCCCACGCACTCTACGATCTTTCACTCCGATATGCTAAAGCCTTTAATGATAAATTCGCATTTAAGGTAAATGCGCAGTACTTCACCGGACTCGATTTCTTTGCGACGAATTATACCGATGTTGACCCTGGAACTCCCGAAAACCAACGCGGTGACAACAATCCTGCAAGGAATGCACTGAACATTTACGGGGACGACGAGACAAGAACGCTTGACGGAATCGGAAGTGTTTCAAGAACCGGATATGAGGAACGCGATGTTACTGATTACGATGTCTACAGTCTCAAACTCAATGGCGCTCTGCACTACAGGATTTCGGACAATATGGAGTTGAGCTATCAATACAACTTTGGCAAAGGAACAGCTAATTACACTGGAAGTAATAGATTTTCCATCAACAATTTTACACTTCAACAACATAAGCTCGAATTAAAGGGAAGCAACTATTTTATTCGCGCATACTCGACAGCGGAAGATTCTCATGATTCTTACAATGCCAAAGGCCTTGGCCAGCTTATTACAAAAACATGGGTGCGCGACCTGAATGGAAATATCGTTCCGGAAAATGAAGCCGATGATATGTGGTACACGCGCTATTCCGAAGCTTTCCTTGGCAATATTGATGGTGTAACTGGTAGTAATCACAGCGCAGCGCGCGCCTTTGCGGATCAGGGACGATTTCTGCCGGGCAGCGCGGAGTTCAATGCACAAAAGGCACGACTGATTGCAACCCAGGGGCTAAGCGGTGCAGGCATCCTTAGTCAAAGCAAAATGTATCACATTGAAGGGCAGTACGATTTTTCAAGCAGCGTTAAGTTCATCGATGTTCTGCTCGGTGGAAACTACCGGGTCTATGATATGTTCACCAACGGAACGCTATTTGATGACAAAGGCGGCAGTATAATCATTGAAGAGGGAGGAGCATTTTTGCAACTCGGAAAACGCTTGTTAAATGAAAACCTCAAACTTTCCGGTTCGATACGTTACGATAAAAATCAAAATTTTGAGGGCCGATTTACCCCCCGCGCCTCCGCTGTTTATACCGTTGCTAAGAATCACAATTTCAGAACGTCAATCCAGACAGGTTTTAGAAACCCTACGCCAGGGGATCAGTACATTAAACTCAACGCCGGGCCAATCACTATTCTTGGTGGGGTGCCCGACAATAGTAAAGGAATGACTGTCTATGAAAACTCATTTACGACTGCATCACTCGGTCCATTCTTCGGTGCGTTTCAACAGGCAATGCAACAAGGCGCTACTCCAGAGGAAGCTGTCATGCAAGCAAAAGATCTGTTAGTTAAATCAGACGTTGAATATATTAAACCAGAAAGGGCAACAGTTTTTGAAGTAGGCTACAAGGGACTCATCAATGACAACCTGATTGTCGACATCAATTATTATTTTTCTTCGTACACGGATTTTCTACTCAACCAGGTAGTGATGGAACCTGCAAGTCAGGTGCTTGGCGATGATGGAAAGATCAATCCAATGGCAGCAATGGACCTTCTCAATGGCGATAGCCATCTTTATCAGCTTTATACAAATGCAAGCGACCGGGTAACAGCACAAGGTGCAACCCTTGGGCTAACGTACGCGCTGCCCAACAATTTCTCGTTGGGCGCAAATGCGACGCTGGCCACCTTTGATATCAAGGATGCAAATCCGAACAATGTGCCAGGCTTTAATACACCGAAGTATAAGACAGCCGTAACTTTTGGAAACAGTAGAGTAACGGACAATTTCGGATTCAATATCGCCTGGAGATGGCAGGATGCTTACGATTGGTATGGAACCTTCAACCAGATGAGACCGGGGCGGATAGAGGCATTCTCTATTGTGGATGCCCAGGTAAGCTACAAGCTTCTGCCGATCAAATCGATGGTCAAACTTGGTGCAAGCAACCTGTTCAATAACCAGGTGTATCAGGCGTATGGATCACCTTCCATTGGTGCGATTTACTACGTAAGCTTAACTTTTGATCAACTCTTAAGATGATAGTTAGTCAATCGGTTGAAACAGAACAGAAGGATATCAAAATCGGTATCCTTCTGTGGGTTTCGTTCGCAATATGCTTCCTTTGCAACATATCCGCTGGATTAATATCAACGCTAATGTCAGTCTACCTACCGGTGGTGGTTAGAAGTTTAAGTGGTGATGTAAGCGGTGAGCAACTCAGTCATATAAGTGCTTACATCAACTCATTATACATTGCGGGATGGGCTGTTGGCGGATTCTTGTGGGGATTTATTAGCGATAAGATCGGCCGGGTAAGAGCACTTGCAATATCGGTTGGCTCTTTTGGAGTCTTCACAATCATTATCAGCATGGCTTCTTCGTGGGAAATGGTTGTTGCATTCCGTCTATTGTCTGGTCTTGCCGTCGGTGGGATTATGGTCATTACCCCAACGTTAATTTTTGAGATCTGGCCTCCTCGAACCCGCGCTGTTATGATTGGAATTGATTCAATTGGATTTCCAATTGGAATCTTTTCATCGGGACTCGTGAATTTGTTTGTTAAGGAGTGGTATCAAGCATTTCTTATTGGATTTCTACCGTTAACGCTCGCTGTTTGTTGCATCTTTATTTTAAAGGAATCCGAAGACTGGCGCGAATCCAGAAATAAACATGAACGGGAAAAAATTCGAGCTACGCCCGAAGACCGCTCCAGGCTTATTAAGGGTTCCATCATTTTCGGTTCGATGCTTATCGGTCTTTGGGGTATGTTCTCATGGATACCGACATGGGTACAAAGTCTGCTGATTGATTCTGACGGACAGACTGAACGCGGAATTGCCATGATGCTCCTGGGCGCAGGAGGTCTCACAGGTGGTTTCATTTCTGGTTGGGTCTCAAATAGCCTGGGCGTAAGAAGATCAATGATGCTTTGTTTCAGCGGATGCATTATGATGTCCTTATTATTATTTGGCCTGAACAAAACATTTTCACCAGTAATCTATTTCGAGCTGGCATTGCTTTCCCTATTCTTTGGAATTAGCCAGGGACTTTTATCAATATATATTCCACAACTTTTTCCCGTTAGAATAAGAGGAACATATACTGGTATTTGTTTCAACATTGGTAGAATAGTGACAGCGATTGCAATATTTTTTGTAGGGGTCATGGTAAGTGCTTTAGGTGGCTACAGCAACGCTTTACTCACTTTTACAGGAATATTTGTCGCTGGTTTTATTACTGTGTTTTTTACTAACAAAAACGAAAAATAATGGCACACATCGCAGTACCCGAAGGTGTACCAGGCATTCGAAGCCTTGTAATGTTCAGACCCGAAACAGGCAAGCATCTTTACGAACTTGCACAGGTTCTATTAAGACACCCCTCGCCTCTTACACCTGCCGAAAGAGAACTCATAGCAACCCATGTTTCTGCAAGAAACAATTGCACATTTTGTATGAGTAGTCATGCTGCAGCCGCACGCGAGCTATTTGCAGATAACCATAGCGTTGTTGACTGTGTAATCCACGGAGAAGATTCTGCATTGTTGTCTGACAAAATGAAAGCGTTGTTAAACATTGCGGGCAAAGTTCAACAAAGTGGAAGGCTGGTTACAAATGAGGATGTTGCAGAAGCACGGAAGCATGGTGCAGGCGACAGGGACATACATGATACAGTTTTGATAGCAGCAACTTTTTCGATGTTCAATCGATACGTTGATGGCCTCGCATCTCTAACACCTACTGATCCAAAAGACTATGAACCGATGGGTAAGCGCATGGCTACCCTCGGATATGTTTTACCCGAAAAACCACAGTAAATGGCCCATATTGATTTGCCGGAAGGACTTCCCGGAATTCGAGGTCCGATGGCTCTCCGACCCGAAACAACGAATCCTTTAAACGAATTTGTCGAGGTACTCATGCGAGCAGAAAATTCTCTATCTCGTGGCGAGCGCGAGTTAATTGCTACGCATGTGTCGTATCTTAATGATTGTTTCTTTTGCCAGAATGCGCATGGTGGACTGGCCCAACATTACTTTGGCTGTGGCCTTGAGCAAATGGATAAAATGAAAATGAACCCCGAGGCGACACCGATCTCCGATAAAATGAAAGCGCTATTGGCAATCGCGGCCAGTGTCCAGAAAGGGGGCAAGCACGTTACTTCTGAACAGGTTGAGAAGGCCAAAAGTCTCGGAGCCACTGATATTGAAATTCACGACACTGTTCTAATAGCTGCAGCATTCTGTATGTTCAATCGATACGTTGATGGATTGGGGACCTGGGCTCCACAGGACAGAATGTTCTACGTGAATAGAGCAAAGGCGCGGGCTGAAGAAGGCTATGCAAACTATGATCCGAGAAAGTGACCGCGTACTGAAACAGCATAGGAAGTAACTACCACTCTAAATTTTCAAAAAAGGAAGGCAAAAATTTGCGCAGTTAAATGACTGCGTATATATTTGCAGTCAAATGACTGCATAAAATGGAGCTGCGAAGAGACGTGTTTCAAGCCATTGCTGATCCCACCCGGAGAGCAATCATTGCTTTGGTTGCAATACATGCAATGACTCCGAGTGCTATAGCCGATAATTTTAACTCCTCCAGACAAACCATATCGAAGCATATCCAGATTCTCACCGAATGTGAGCTATTGAAACAAGAGCAAAATGGCAGGGAGATCTATAAACATTTCAATGCAAAGAAAATGAAGGAAATTGCAGATTTTATTGAACCATTTCGCCAGATGTGGGACGACCGATTCAACAAGTTAGAAAGCGTGATGAAAAAATATAAATCAAAATGATATTGTATGGCCCAGAAGACAAAAATCCATGCTGAAGATGGCAAGCAAGAAATAAAGATCACCCGGGAGTTTGAGCTTCCTTTGGAATTGCTCTTCAAAGCCTATGAAGACCCAGATATTGTCGAGCAATGGATGGGCACAAAAGTACTGAAGTTAGAAAATAAAAGACACGGTAGCTATCAGTTTGAAACAACAGATCCTTTTGGTAACAAACACCGGTTCAGCGGGACTATCCATGAAGTTATTCCTAATAAAAAGATTGTCCGAACTTTTGAAATGGAAAATACACCGTTCGAAGTTCAACTTGAGTTTCTTGAGTTTGAGAAACTAACCGACGAAACAAGCAGGCTGAATATACACATGGTAATGCGATCGGTAGAACTACGGGATCAAATACTCAAGCTTCCCTTTGCGCAGGGAATCAACATGGCGCACAATCGCCTCCAGGAAGTTGTAAGTAAATTGGTTAAACCATAAATCCAAAATTATGACCATGACAAAAAGAAATAAAATCATATACTGGATTGCAACTGTATGGCTATCCCTTGGAATGGTTTCCACTGGAATAGTTCAACTACTGAAGGTACCGGAAGAAGCAGATATGTTCGCACGTCTGGGCTACCCATCCTACCTTCTAACGATGTTGGGAGTGTGGAAACTGTTGGGTACAATTGCAGTTCTCATTCCAAAATTTCCGTTGATAAAAGAGTGGGCATATGCCGGATTCTTCTTCGCAATGTCCGGTGCACTGCTGTCGCATGTATTTAATGGCGATGAATTGAAAGAACTTTTTGGTCCTACATTGTTACTTATCCTGACCGTTATCTCCTGGTATTTCAGGCCATCGGAAAGAAGATTGGATGTTATTCAACAATATAGTACAACATGAATCCAAAAGTAGATTTCTTCTTCAAGAAGGCCACTCCATGGAAAAATGAATTCCAGGAGCTGCGAACCATAGTTCTTGACTGTGGACTTTCCGAAGAACTAAAGTGGGGTCAGCCGTGCTACACGTTTGAAAGGGCTAACGTCGTTTTGATTCACGGATTTAAAGAGTATTGTGCACTCCTATTTTTTAAAGGTGCTTTGTTAAAGGACAAGAAAAAAATTCTGATACAACAAACGGAGAATGTTCAATCCGCACGGCAGATCCGATTTACAAATGTGAAGGAGATAACAAAATTGAAGGCTGCGTTGAAGTCATACATCTACGAAGCGATCGAGGTCGAAGAGGCCGGGCTCAAAGTTGAATTCAAAAAGACGGCAGATTTTAAGGTCCCTGAAGAATTTAAAACCAAACTAGATAAGAAACCAGCTTTAAAAAAGGCCTTTGAAGCGCTGACACCAGGCCGCCAGAGAGCGTACCTTTTTTATTTTTCTTCAGCGAAACAATCAAAAACACGCGAAGACCGGATTAAAAAATATGAGCAAAAAATTCTCGAAGGGAAAGGATTGGATGACTAACCTGAACACATGAAATTCAGTTACAAAAATAACGTTTACTATTCCTGACAATAAGAATTATGAGCAAGAAAAAACTAACATCAGAACAACGTGAAGAACTCCTGCTCGCATTGGAAGTTCGGTTTGAAAAAAATATGAAGCGCCACAAAGGCATGGACTGGTCGAAGGTCGCCTCAAAACTTTCAAGCGACAGCGACAAACTGTGGTCGCTCAATGAAATGGAAACTACAGGTGGAGAACCAGATGTTGTCGATTTCGACAAGAAGACCGGTGAGTTTATTTTTTATGATTGTTCTCCCGAAACACCAAAGGGACGCAGAAGCCTGTGCTACGATCCTCAAGCTTTAAAATCACGAAAAGAACACAAACCAAAACACAGC
>JAEZBX010000166.1 GCA_023412765.1 Bacteroidota bacterium | reverse complement strand
TATTCATCTTCACAACGCCATAGCTAATCGCTTCTGTAATCGCCTCAGGCTCCGACCCTGATCCACCGTGAAAAACAAAATTCACTGGATTGTCCTTCGTCTTGAATTTCTTCTTAATGTATTCCTGGGAATTTTTCAGGATAGCTGGTTCCAGTTTGACGTTACCTGGTTTATACACACCATGAACATTTCCAAATGATGCAGCGATCACAAAATTTTCGCTCACCTTCATCAACTCCTCATACGCATACGCAACCTCTTCCGGTTGGGTGTACAACTTGGAACTTTCTACTCCTGTATTATCAACGCCATCTTCTTCTCCGCCGGTCACGCCCAATTCGATCTCGATATACATATCAAGCTTGGTGAACTTCTCAAGATAGCGCTTGCAAGTTTCTATGTTTTCTTTCAACGGTTCTTCAGAAAGATCAAGCATGTGAGAAGTAAACAATGGTCTGCCATTCTCTTTATAGAACTCCTCCCCTTTTTTCAACATACCGTCGATCCAAGGCAAAAGTTTTTTTGCGGCGTGATCTGTATTCAACAAAACTGGAACACCATAAAGGTCGCTTACTTCATGAATGTATTTTGCACCGGCGACAGCCCCGGCAATACTCGCCTTTTGATCAGTGTTGGCAATTGTCTTTCCAATGAAAAATGCAGCTCCACTGTTTGAGAACTGAATGATAGTGGGTGAATTCACGCTCTTAGCAGCTTCGAGAGTTGCATTGATCGTGTTGGAGGTGGTAACATTTACAGCAGGCAAGGCGAAATTTTCCGCTTTAGCTTTTTCGAAAACTTTTTTCGCCTCTGAGTAACTTAATACGAGTGACATAGTTTTTGGATAGGTGTATACTAATTTGGGGCCCTAATATCAGACATTATATTTAAATCTGTACCACACTTCCCACAAAGCTGACTCTCCGCCAACGTTTCCGGGAAAAACTATGTAAAGAATTTTTGAAAATTTGCTGTCATCGGCCAGTTTCCAGACAGGAACACCGGCAATTGCCTGCCCGAGGATGTGGGCTTTTTTTGATGAGAGTCCCCTCGACGCCAGGTCGCTGGACGTAATTCCGCCCTTGGCAATGAAGAATGCCGGGCGAACACTGAGCCCCTGGATAATAGAAACAAGGTGATCCGAAATGACGCCGTTGATCTTCAAGCTTTCGTTAGCATCGGCACCTACTACAAGGGAACGGCTTGTAAATATCACAACATCTTTTCCGGCACTCAACCACCTCTCAACCTTTTTGCTAATGGCCTTTGCCAGTTCGGAACGACTTGCACTTGTAAGTACTTCATCAACATTTATCTCAATTCTCTCATGTTTGTTTTGTGTCAACAAGTGATTCAACTGGCTCGTCGTCTTTGGTACGTAGGAACCAACAACAGTTAAAGAGCCATTTCCTGAATGAATATCAGAATTGGTTGGAGTAAATATTTTGCCTGGCGCTATCCCAGCACGAATAGGAACGAATGTAGCTGAACTCCGAAATAGAAATCTTTTTCCCTGCTTTTCGCTCCGTTGTATACCTGCGGCCACTACCTCAAGGTCGCTGTGAGAAACTGCATTGACGAGGACAATTTCGCCAGGGTTGCACCGCGATAACCTCTCAGCTACAGCACTCGGACCACCACACCTGATATCTGTTAAGGAAATTGAAATTACATCACCTGCCTTAATCACTCCACTTGTTTTCTCCTCGACCCATTCTTTCACATCAGAATGTGAATAGCCAAATGATTTGTCTTTCGCAAAAGGAGTATCAGCAACAGGAATCAAGTTGTCATGCTCAACAATATAGTGTACGTCGTCAATAGTAAATCGTCCGCCTTCAATGAATGCCGGTATTAATACCCGCACAGCCCCTTTCACATCTAACGCATCGGCTAGAGCATCTACTTCAGCAGGAAAGTGTCCCCGGAGTGTCGAATCACTTCTACTGATTGGAATGATCTGACGACCTGTTTGGCGCACAGCTTCCCTCACATTCCTGCCGATGTCCAGGGTAAGTTGAACAGCCGATTCCTCTGGCAGACTTCTGGAGTTCGTCAGAATGAATAAGATCGACGGATTTTTTTTAAGTTCTTCCACAATCAATTCAATCGACCAGGAAGTCAGCACAACTACGTCGTGGCAAGTTTGCGTACCAGTTGGATCATCATCAAAAACAACTACTGTTTTTTCACTTTGCAGAAATGTGTGACGTATTTCAGGCAGCAGATTTTCGGTGCGGTC
The DNA here is from genome assembly GCA_023412765.1 of Bacteroidota bacterium. Classification (GTDB taxonomy): domain Bacteria; phylum Bacteroidota; class Bacteroidia; order Cytophagales; family Cyclobacteriaceae; genus Chryseolinea. The sequence goes on along the minus strand of JAEZBX010000166.1, from coordinate 10,574 downwards.
CGGAGGAAGTTGGGAGATTACTTGAGATGCTTTTTTGTACACTCTGTGATCGTTAATCGTTAATAGTTATTCGTTAATGGTCGGCTCGAAGTTCGTGATGAGATCCTTACGGTTTGCACTTCCATAGCCCTTATTCCCTATTCCTTTACTGTCGTCCAATAGCATGCGTAATGTAGATTTCGAATATAAAATACTATCTTAACAACACGGCATACTAACCAGCATTAAATACACTGCATGCAAATAATTATTACCGGAGGCGCGGGGTTTCTCGGCCAACGTCTAACCAAGGCGATCTTAAGCAGCGATATGAAATTTGAGAAGCTCTCGTTGGTCGATATTGTTATGCCACAAAAGCAGAATGATGATAAGCGCTTGGAATGTCAAGAACTTGATCTGTCTGAGGCTGGTGCAGCAAAATCCATCATCAACTCCGGAACGACTATAGTCTTTCATCTCGCAGCTGTTGTATCAAGTCATGCCGAAAAAGAATTTGACGCAGGGTGGAAAGTTAATTTAGACATTACCAGAAATCTGCTGGAGGCGTGCCGGCACGCGAGGCAGGGGATTCGTTTTATATTCTCCAGTTCTCTCGCAGTCTTTGGCGGTGAACTCCCCGCGATAGTAAACGACCGAACTGCGGTGACCCCGATGTCCTCCTATGGAACACAAAAAGCTATGGGCGAACTTCTGGTAAATGACTACTCACGAAAAGGTTTTGTGGATGGGATTTCTTTGAGGCTACCAACTATTTGTGTTCGACCGGGCCGCCCTAACCTCGCTGCGTCTTCATTCGTCAGCAGCATTATACGGGAACCGTTGCGTGGCGAAGAAGCGATATGCCCTGTCTCAAATAAACTATCCTTGTTTCTTTCAAGTCCGGCTACTGTAATTAACAACCTGATACATGCAGCATCGATTGACACAAGAAATCTTAAATGGAAAACGATTAATCTGCCAGGAATTACCACCACCATTGAAGAAATGTTGGCTGCACTAAGACGTGTGGCAGATGAGCAAACCGCGGATCTCGTCAAATTTGTACCGGATGAATCCATAAGCCGGATTGTTTCGACTTGGCCAGGTGCGATCGATAATTCCCGAGCCCTTGAACTAGGATTTCGCGCTGATGAGAAGTTTGATAACTTTATTCATCAATACATCGCCGACAACAAACAGCCTGCGTGATCAATCCTTCCTACATCCCGATCATTGGACTAATGGTCGCCGTCGCCGTGCTGATCTTTTTAGTTCTCAGAACTAAAGTCCATCCATTGATTGCCATGCTAAGTGCCGCCTGTATCGCGGGCCTTACCGGAGGTCTTTCAGTAGATAGCACGATCGATTCAATTACAAAAGGATTCGGCTCAACGCTAGGAAGCATTGGCATAGTCATAGGATTGGGAGTGATGATGGGACGAATTCTTGAAGTGTCAGGTGCGGCAGAACAAATAGCGTTTTCATTTATAAAGATTCTAGGTCGCAAACGCGAAGAATGGGCACTTGCCTGGACCGGCTATCTTGTAAGCATACCGATTTTCGCCGATTCTGCTTTTGTGATTCTGTATCCCATAGGCAAAGCGTTAGCGCTAAAGGGAAACAGATCGATCCTTACGTTGGGCGTTTCTCTTGCGGGTGGATTAGTGGTAACACATACCCTTGTACCACCAACGCCCGGGCCATTGGGCGCGGCAGGTATATATGGCGTCGATATTGGCGCGATGATGGTTTTCGGAATGCTGCTGGCTATTCCATGTGTAGTTGGAATAGTGAAGTACGCTCAATGGCTTGACAAAAAGTTCCCTGAAGGTCCGGATGCTGCCGCCGGTGATGATAGCAAAATCGCAGAGCACATCGTAGTCCATCAACTTAATAAATCGTCGCCGAGACTTGTACTTTCGTTACTACCGATTGTCGTACCTATACTTTTGATCTTTACAAAAGCGCTTGTAAATATCTTACCAGGCTCTTATGAAGTCACGAATTCCTTTCTATCATTTGTACTGTCTACTATAAATTTTTTTGGCGCGCCCATCATAGCGCTCTCGGTAAGTACGTTGCTGGCGGTTTATCTGCTTGTTCCCTATCTTGACAAGGCAACGACTGCCCAAAGGTTGGAGGAGGGATTGCAATCAGCGGGGATTATTCTACTGGTGACGGGCGCAGGCGGAGCATTGGGTGTAGTAGTACGTGAGAGTGGCACGGGTGCACTTCTGGCTGAGCAAATTGTTCGCCTACCTCTCTCGCCTATCATGATTCCATTTATTATCGCGACGCTTATCAGACTAATACAAGGATCTGCTACGGTATCCTGTATCACAACGGCGTCGATATGTGCCCCTATCCTATCACAAATCCCGAATATAAACATGCTTTTTGCTGCACAGGCTACTGCCTCAGGTGCATTCTTCTTCAGCTATTTCAATGACAGCTTTTTCTGGGTCGCTAATAGAATGATGGGCATCACAGATGTAAGAAAGCAACTTGTCGTATGGTCTGTTGCCATATGTGTTCCGTGGGGCATTGCCGGTACCATCATAGCGTTGTTGAATCTCCTCTTCGGCGCAGGGGGTACATTTTTGGATCCACTTTTACCTTCCTGTATCCTGGCCGTTATTCTTCTGTACGTAATGAAAAATTTACGCAGCTGACAGGCCTTCCGATCTTCCGGACATCTGTCGCAGCAGTACGACGATCCCTGATATGAACATAAGCTGGCCAATCCAAAAGATATTCCAGAGGTAAGGCTGTGGCTCCAATTGTGCTGCTTTCTCAAGAAACAATTCATTTCTAAGAAGATTAGGAAATTGGTGAACTAAATCATTGTCGATTATTAGTTCAGCATAATCCCTCATGAAGGTAAAAAGTGTAAGCAATACTCCGGCGAAAACAAATGCCCAGACAATTTTTGGTACCACCAGATTTCTTTTTAAGAGCGTAATCCCAAGCATAATCATAACGATGGAGCATATCAACGGGGCAGCTACTGGGCCTATCCAGGTGACAGGAATAAGGAAGAGAATGTCCCAGTCCAGAAGTGAAGATGGCCAGTCGATAAATACCTTCAACCATCCATAATAGGATATATCCCAAATAGCAAAACTGATGAGGAACCAGGCCAGCCGTTGGTTAAAGTTCTTACCAGTGATAAATCCTACTGATAAAAGCATTACAAGCGTAGACGCCTCCCGGGCTAGTTCTACAAGCAGAATTCTTTCATCGATCAGCCGAAATGCTACCGTAAACTCCTCCGGATAATAAAGAGCGCGGAGATAGACAACAACTGCTGCTTCCAGTGCTGCCATGGCGATGCTGAAGATCGCTATCCACATAAAGGTTTTTCTATCAGTATTCATAATGATTAGTCCTACTTTGTCATCTTTGAGTGTTCTTACGGAAGGAATAAGGGATAGGGAATAGGGTATATAGTTCGCACTTTGCGACCGGATCCTTATTCCTTATTCCTTATTCCTTATTCCTTATTCCCTATCACACTTTTTTCTAACTTGACAAGTGGGATTAGTTAATGTTTAGCCAATTATTCTGTAGCATAAGTTCTACCCTCTCCACCAACAAAGTCTCATCTTTTGCAGTTACATTAACAAGACAAAACTCTTTTTCTCCCCGAAGCATTCGCAAGCGCCAATCCCACTGTTCAATTGTGGTTATGTTTCCATTGTTGTACCACCAGGCGGTGAACAGATTCTCTCCAGGTTTTTCCAACCTTCCGATATATATTTCATGCCCTGCGGCTTTTGTCTTTCTCACACTTTGAAATTCAAAACCACTTCCTTTCCAACACAACAACGGAGTGTGTTCACTCGTGAAGAATTCGGGGATAGGTTTTAAATAAATTAATATTTCTTCGTCGTAAAGTTTGGTTATACCCTCATCCATTTTTTCGATATTGGTGCCTGGTAGTGATACGGCAGCATGTGCCAGCAAACGAGGTAAACTTCGGTTGTTATTGATATTTACGCCAATAACAAGTACGAGTGTGGCAACGACTACAAGGGCAACTTTAGAGATTGGATGGACGAAAGGCTTATCCTGTACATCAATTTCCAAAGATCTTCCCAAACGATTAATACCGAATTTGCTCAGGAAGTACATCGGCATCACCACATACAATGTGAGACACAGAATGCCTACGATCTCATGCATGGGATCCTCAGTGGGAATTTTAAACAGCACGAGCATTACGATACGCATCAGATTGGAAAAAATATTAAGTATAAAAACGCCCGAAAAAAATAGAGTGAGATGTGCGAAATTAAGACGTAATCCCGTCGCACGATATTGATGAGCGATCACCGCGGCTCCCATCAGCAATGAAGTGGACAACATGCTCAGTCCCATGCATGCTTCGTCAACCGAAAATGCGTTGCCATCCATCATCATTACGTTTCCTTCCACCTTGATATCCTTTCCTGCAAACGAAAGTATTTGGCCTGACCATTCACTTAACTTCAATCGGATCGGAAATCCCAAAATCACTGAAACCTGGTGAAAGATCGGCGCAGTGAACATCGAGAGAAAAACAATGAGTGGATTTGTCTTCCCAAAATATAGTTCGACAACGAACAATGCGTAAGCGGCAAGCATGAAAAAATAGAATGCCCTCACGTTATAGATATACGCGATTGCCCCAAATCCCAATGCAGCGCACAGATAAACATAGTTGAATTTTCTTCCCTGTGAAACGAAAAAGCAAAATGGGATCAGGCATAGGCCCAACAACACATTGGTATTAGAAAGAAAGGACTTCGTGAACGTGATTGATGCGCCAACCACCACAGCCAGAGCACAAAATCCAATCAAGTGATACTCCTTTACAATTATCCACTTCAAAGCAATTTTTATTAAGGGTTTCATAGGGAGTGATTGAGTCTCATGCGACGAACCCTCAGAAATATTAAAAGCAGTGCAAACAAGATGATCAGCGCCCACTCGTGCGGCTCGGGCACAGCGCCGGTCGAGTCCCGGACGGCATTCTGCAAACTGTTTACACTTTCCTCTATGCCGAATCGCTCATAGTCTGCCTGTGTTTCCAGGACAATCAAACTTGAAACGGGTGAGACCACATACGCCTTTGAGGCTTGGTCGATCAGGTCGCTGGTAATAAAATTGTTGTCGAAATAATTGGGCCCTACTTTTCGCATGATGTCGTTGTAGGCAAACAGTCTTGCGAGGTGGTCCGGAGCGGCAACTACACTTTCCTTACCCGATCTGGTTGCCTTTTCAATGGAAACATGCGCATCATGTAAAATTATGTTCGAGGTCGTTTCTCCATCTTCAGGAAATTTGTTTTCGGCAAGCCACGCTTTAAGTTGTTTCAGGCTGCCGCTTGCAAAATTAATTGCGCGGAACTCCCTTAAAGAAGCAATGTATGTCGAGATCTGATCATCAATGTTATAAACTGCAACACGGTTCCCTGTGGAGAAATACTGGCCAATCTCCTTAGCAAACATGCTTTCTTTGAAGTCCGAAAGGTGTGGTGATAACTTTCGTCCTTTTGTGATAACGATGCTCTGCGATTCATTTTGAATAAGATGAAATGGGAAAACGGAAAAATTTTGCGGATGGACAGAGTTTGTAAGAACCTTAAAATTGTCTTTCGTCACAGACTGGAATCCCTCTTCGGAAACGACGAATACATTTTTTGTCGACAATAAATCTTTCACCGAAGCTATTTCAGCATTTGTCCAACTAGAGTTTAGGTCCAAATACACATTTTGGAATGACAGTTCTTTAAAGGATGGCTTGTAGGATTTTAAGGAGTAGGTATGCCCATCAAATGTAAATTGGTTGGAGGCTATCGGCGGCGCTTTAAATGAGAACTGAAAATCAGGATCATAACTACGTTCTGCAATCAAAGACCCTTTCCCGTCTGACTCAAAACCGGAAATGTTTATTTCAGGTTGGCTACCAAGAAATCGTAAACGGAGGGTTTCTTGCGACCCATTGGCTGAAGGTCCTTTAAAGGTAATGTTCTCGAAAAATAAATGACCATTTCTTTCTGGCAGCGGATATGTGAATCCGATCTTAAACTTTCTTTCTTCGCTTGACGTGCAGGGGAAGACACGAACAGTAACTGTATTTCCCTCCTGCCAATGAATAACAGATGGATCGCGAGATTCAACTCCAACGATTGTCCTGTACGCATTGGTTGCTTTCTGTTTGGACGTCAGAAGACCCTTTTCTTCCTTGCCATTAATCCACAGAGACAACGAGGTAGCTACCGCTCCTTCAGGAAGTTGAAAAGTATAAATAGCTTCCTGCGGTCTCTCCCATTGCTGAGGTACTGCATTATTCCTGACGTTGAGATATTTTTCGATGTATGCTATGCGCAACTCCGGATAGATATCTACGTCGGAAAGAATATAAGATGTAGTGAGGTCTGCCCCTGACCAAAGTCGTTCGTTGGCGTTGTGGCGGTCTGAAAAGACAGCCTGAAGTATTTTAATACGGTCGTCAATTGATAGATTGCACTTTTTGAAAATACTCGAAATAAATACAAATGGATCATGCTTGTCGGATTCCTCCCATGTGTTCATTCGAAATGAATTCCATGGGATTTGCTTGTTTTGTGTGGCATAAACCAATTCGGACTTTAGAATTCGTTCTGAAATCCAGTCGTTATCGAGATTTTTGGCAACGTTAACCCAGATAGGCAGACCGTTGTCTTGTTGAATTACGCTCTGATTACCAATCCGCTCGATCTTCGCGATACGGTTGCTCCACTGCACTGCAAATAAGAGTATTACAAAAACGGTAGCAACCGTGCCGGCTGTGATCCAGTACCATGCATGCCGATTATCGCGGATATAACCAGAAGCTAAAATTATGGACACGGTAAATAGCGTTAGGGGAACGAAGATGTGTGCACCGACCCCCAACAGAAGGACGCCAACCGTTCCAAATAGGTAGATCTTGGCGACATAAACGGAGAGATACAGGTAGAATACAAGGGCACTGCCGAGAGCAAATAGCTGGAAGCGATTAATCCATGTCGGAAGCATAGAAAAATAACGGTAGCTTAATAGTACAAGTGAGGTAGTGATAAGGTAGACGCACAACCAATCCACCGATTCGGCAAAAACAGGGAGAGTTCTATTTAATGCGTAGGCGCTGACGAGAAATAAATTTAAAAGAATTACCGTTTTATCAATGGTTCTTCTGCGCCAACTTTCACGAATCCCATAAGAACTATTGACAGCAAGTATCACGACATATACTAGTGCGATCAGATAATGTATGAAAAAGATAGTGATGTCATCTTCCATTTTACTTTGACGAAAGTATTCGGTGAGTGCAAACAGGAAGAAAGAAATCGTAAGAAGAATATACCCTAGCGGTATAAGTTTGTGTTTTCTGTCGTGATGAACTGATTCCAGGTAATGTTCAAGTTCTTTTGGGTAAGCAGATTGGGATGTCATAATTTATTAATTAATGGTATCTGGAAAGTACTTTGTGATACAAAGTTGATAAAGAAATTTTTTTTTTAGCTGGATTGGTTCTTAATCAAATTTTCAAGTGATTTCAAATGCGCATGGAAAGCTTTCTTGCCTTCTTTTGAAGCGCTATAGTTGGTATTAGGTTTACGCCCAATGAATTGCTTGTTCACGGTTATATACTTAAGTTCCTCAAGCGCTTTGATATGACTTGCCAGGTTGCCATCCGAAAGGTTTAGCAGTTCTTTTAATGTATTAAAATCTGCTTCATCGTTTACCATCAGAATCGACATTATACCCAATCGCACCCTGCTCTCAAAAGCTTTATTAAAATCTACGAGTATCTTCTTCACTTCTCGTATTTAAAATACATGTATAGTCCATAAATGATGTGGAGGACACCAAACCCCAAAGACCAAAACAACAATCCGTATCCTATGAAAAAGCAAGCTATTAGTCCCAGGATGATTTCTGTTATACCAAGTCCTCTGATATCATTCCGCGTGTACTTGCTTGCATGGACTAATCCAAGGCCATAGAACACAAGCATCGCTGGCGCGATGTAAATAAATCCACCGTGATAATACAATGCCAGGCAAAAGATTCCGCCTGTAGCCACAGGGATAAAAAGATTGATCAGCAATTTTTTCGCTGTCGCATCGAAGATAGAGTTGCCATCCTGCCGCGCTTTTCGCGTTGTAAGAAAAATGCCTGTGCCGATAGCGAGTACCAGGATAAGTGCTGCGTCCAGCGCAAGAAAAGTAATGGTGTCGGTTTCGTGAAGAGATTTCTCGACTAGAGATCTACCGGAGTAGTACCCCGCCCCTGTTAAACCCAGATAATCGTAAGCAGCATAAGCGCCGACAAGAGCGTATAGTCCCGCAAAGACTCCGGATAAACCGCTTAAGGAAATGAATCTCGAGGAACGCTCCATTAATTGTTTTATCTCGGTTAGCGTTTCGAGTGGTGACTGCTTGTGCTGTTCCATTAAAAGTACTTTGTATCCCAAAGTAAGCAAAAGAAATTGAAAGGAAAAAATATTCGGTTCTTTATTTTATTCGACCGGTTAGAAGGTATCTTTCATTTGGGCTGATGCAAATTGTTCGCTCGTTGGAACTTGCTGATTAATGATTTGTCGGATATTGGTGATTGTCATGCTGTCAAATTAAACAGGAGGCTCCTATGGAGCCTGCGTCTCTATCCTAATATGTGCAATAAACAGGTGGCTCCTACTGGAGTCAATACCAGCTCAAGCACCAAAAAAAAATAGCCAATAATGCCGACGGATTTCGCTCCGTTAGAAGCGCTCTTCTTGTAGCACAAACAAGGAGGCGAAAGAGGCTCCATGGGAGCCCTCCTATTAAATTAAACACGCGGCTAATTTTCGCAAATCCTGTTGATACCCTTAGAGATGAGTAAGTGCGTATGGCATAAAACCAAGAACGACTGTAGTAGGGTGCGAGAGTCCGCAGGAATATTGCCTTTCGTGGAATTAGGATTAAAGCGTCGATCGAATTCAATATCTTGAGGTATCAAATGGCTATTGCCAGATTTGTAAAATGCTTCGAATAACTTTCGCTTTCTGCATTATAGTATCAATCTCTTTTGGCCAATCCAGAAAGGATATCAAAGATGTTGTATACGCCGAAGTAGGAAATCGCAAGCTCCTCCTTGATCTTTACTTTCCAAGTGAAAGTAACAACCCGTACCTGGTTGTATGGATTCATGGCGGTGCATGGCATTCCGGCTCTAAGGCATCTCCCCCAATGAGCTTTGTACGGTCGGGGTATGCGCTCGCAAGTATTGACTACCGTTTAAGCGTTGAAGCAAAATTTCCAGCACCGATTCATGATATTAAAGCAGCAATCCGATACCTACGGGCCAATGCTGAAAAACATGGATATAGGTCAGACAAGATTGTTATAGCTGGTTCGTCAGCAGGAGGTCACCTGGCTGCTCTCGTAGGTGTCACAAATAATGACAAATCTTTAGAAGGCAATCTTGGGCAATTCACGAACACCAGTTCGTCAGTACAGGCTATCATTGACTATTATGGACCTACAAACTTTACGACGATCCTGAAACAATCAACGCCACACGGCGTGGGTGTACGTGGTCCAGCCATGGCGTTGTTGTTAGGCAATACAGTTGACAATGTGCCGGAACTTGCAAAGCAAGCCAGTCCTGCGCTTCAAGTTGATAGAGCAGATCCCCCCCTGCTAATATTTCACGGTGACCAGGATATCCAGGTTCCCATCAACCAATCACACGAACTGGTGGGTGCCTATAAACGCAATAAGTTAATGGTACAACTGGAAGTCGTACACGGTGGTGGACATAGTGAGACACCTTACTTTGATGGAGAGTACCAGGCCATCGTGGAGAGGTTTCTTAAGGAGGTGTTGGGCTCGGGAATAGGGAATAAGGAATTAATAAGGAATAGGGAGTAAGGAATAGGGACAAGAGCACGAGAAGGTATAGGTATAGGTATAGGGTATACGGTATAAGGTATAAGGGGTTTGGCAAGCCAGTCGAATAACGATTAACGGATAACGGCCCTAACACCGAATATCGAATAAGAAATAGCGAATGATGAATGATCGGTCTTAACGAGAAACGCTTTGAACAACGGCATGGATGTGAATGGAATTCTTAGGTGGCTCCTAGCGGAGCCTGCATTCTCATCCGAGGATTGTGCTACAAACAGGAGGCTCCTAACGGCACCAGTTAATCGACTTGTTGAATCTTTTTGGCCATATACGTTGGCCAAGGTCACGCCGCGCTCACTGTCGATGGAATATCGTAGTAACTTCGATGCGCGCACCTATACCGTATACCTTATACCTCATCTTATTCCCTATCCCTCCTTCCTGCTTGACAAAGCCGAATAACGATTAACTAATTAAAGGGCTTCAAGGCAGTACTTATCCTGTTCTCAAGAAACTTCAAATGGTAAACAGTCATCGCTCCTTTTGTGCGCGGGATGGTTCTTTTTAAACGAGCCTGGATCTCCCCTAGCTTGTTAATAATTATCGGAGGAACATCTCTAAGACTTCTGTCAACCCTAGGAGGATTTGCAAGCTCGATAAGTTTGTCAACATATAGCTGTTGCAAATTTCG
>JAEZBX010000163.1 GCA_023412765.1 Bacteroidota bacterium | reverse complement strand
CCCTGCCTCCGCCGAGCTTCGGCAGGCGCAGCGCACATCCCCCACCAGGCCAAAGCTAAAATTAGGTTGCAATCCAAAAGCTGGAAGAATGGTCGTACTACTCCTCAAGCCATACAGTTCTCTTAACCCTATACCTCACCTTATTCCTTATTCCCTATTCCTTTTGTCCAACTTGACAATGTAGGAATAACCGGCGTCGGTGATGAGGCGTCGGACTTTTCATATATTTGCGCCCTTAAATATTAATATAGACCATGGGCCTAAAATGTGGAATAGTGGGGCTGCCCAATGTTGGTAAGTCAACATTGTTTAATGCGATCTCGAACAATAAAGCCGAGGCGGCAAACTTTCCTTTCTGTACAATCGAACCGAATGTTGGTGTAATATCAGTACCGGACCAGCGTTTGAAAATCCTCGAAGATCTTGTAAAGCCCCAACGCGTACTGCCGACGACCATTGAATTCGTAGATATCGCTGGTCTGGTGAAAGGTGCCAGCAAGGGCGAAGGATTGGGCAACCAGTTTCTCGCTAATATCAGAGAAGTAGACGCCATCGTTCATGTGGTTCGTTGTTTTGAAAATGACAACATCGTTCACGTGGATGGAAGGGTAGACCCAGTGTCTGATAAGGAGATAATCGATACCGAATTACAATTGAAAGATCTCGAGTCGATTGACAAAAAGATCTCGCGTGTAGAACGCGCTGCTAAAAGTGGCGACGCCAAGATGAAGAAGGAGTTAGCAGTTTTACAGCAAATAAAGGAGGTATTATCATCGGGGAGAAATGCACGAACATTGACGCTCGACGACGACGGAAAAAATGCAATCGCAGACTTGCAACTTCTTACGGCGAAGCCCGTGATTTATGTTGCCAATGTGGACGAAGGATCTCTTCATACAGGTAATAAGCATGTTGATGCGCTAACAGCGCATGTGAAGGATGAAAATGCCGAAGTAGTAGTAATTAGCGCCGCAATCGAGGCACAAATTGCAGAGCTGGAATCGGAGGAGGATCGCCAGGTATTTTTACAAGAATACGGCCTCGAGGAATCGGGGCTGAACAAGTTAATTCGAGCCTCGTATCACCTCCTTGATCTGATCACGTATTTTACGGCTGGTGAGAAGGAAGTGCGCGCCTGGACTATAAAAAAGGGATGGCGGGCGCCTCAGGCTGCCGGGGTTATCCATACGGATTTTGAGAAAGGATTCATTCGGGCAGAGGTGATTAAGTTAGCTGATTATCAGCATTTTAAGACCGAACAAGCATGTAAAGAAGCAGGTAAAATGGGGGTGGAAGGCAAGGATTATGTCGTTAGCGACGGTGACATCATGCATTTTCGATTTAACGTCTAAAGATTCCACCAAATACATAGAACGTTTCGGTTTTTTTATTAGTTTTATAAACTGCTCATATTCAGTTTTAAGCAGGGTTTTATCTGTGGTAATTTTTTAACCCCACTTTAAATTTTTTGGGTTTGAGAACCAGAATCATTTTTTCGCTAAAGAATCGGGGGGCGTACGTTCCATTTCATCATCAATACTTGTTAGCCCAGGTTATTAAAGGTTTGTTGATGTTCGGCCCTCAAAAAGAGTTTTTGGAGTTTAGCCAATACAACTTTTCAGGATTAAAGGGACAAACGAAAGTAAGTCGAAAGGGACTTCACTACTTTTCCGCTAAGGTTACGTTAGTGTTTTCCTGCTCGGACAAACGCTTCCTCGACTACTTTCTCGCTCGCGTTTTGGAGCAGAAAGAAATCATTGTTGGAAATCTTCACCTTATCCCGGAATCAACGGAGGTTGAAGAGCCAGTAAAGGTCAACGATGAGTCACGCTTTCTCTGCATTTCACCTATCGTGGTAATTCCTGCGACTTTTAATGACGACTCCAGCAAAAAGTTTGTTTCTCCGGAGAGCGACGAGTTTTCTGATTTGCTCTATGAGTCTACGCTCGCCAGAATGGAAGCGACGGGTAAGTTTACGGCGGAGCAGCTAGCGTCTTTCTATAAGTTTCAATTGGTGGCGGATCATGAGTACATTCAACGTATTCAGGCATCGCACAAAAAGTTTGCACGGATCTATCCTTTGTTTGATAAGGATGTAAAGTTCGAAGTGCGCGGATATACCTTCCCGTTTACCTTATACGCTGCGAAAGAAGTTCAAGCTTTTATCTATGAGAATGGACTTGGCTATTTCACACACAAGGGATTTGGAATGCTTGACGTATCAAATAACGATTCGATTCAGCGGGCGACGCAGCACGATGTGAATTACGCTTAACGCGGATTTTTTTCGACTCGCAGATAGCCGATTAAAAGATCGGCCCTGGGCTGGTACGGCTTGTGATATACGAATATCTCGTAGTAATTTTCCGTCTCGAAGTGGCTTCCCTCAAAATGATAATAAGGCAGTTCTTTCGAGCTGACCACATATTGATAATCATACCAACCTTGCTTCAACAATATTTTGGATGTGTAAATATTCTGTGCCGTATCATACCGCATCTTGTTCTCGTCAGTAAGATTCCAATTTGTAAATGCACCTGTAACATAAACGTCTCCCTTAACGGGTGGGCTGGCTAACGCAAAATTTACATTCACATAATTGGCAAAGGCAAGGTCACGGTAATCGTAATTGTCAATGTTGTAGGCACCATTGAGATCATCGTACTGACTATACGCTTCGTTCGCACGCGATTTATCCTTTTCGATGTATGCCTCAAAGGGTTTTACATTTTTTGCTACGGTGGCTACGTTGCGTCCTGGGTAGTTCAAGGATCGAAGGTCAAAGAACCTGAACTCACTTCCGCCGCTAAACATTTTTGATTCTTCAAAAAACCGGTACTCTAATTCTTTTTCAATCTCACGAACGAAACTGGGCTTAACATCTTTGATGACATTATCCCACCGATGATTTTGACTGATGTTCACATGAACATCTACCATCGGGTTAAGGATTTCTACGTCCTTGTAGTTGATGGTGAAGTTCAATTGCTGTGATACACTAGCAAGGTTACCGGGACCCAATAAATTTCCTTCGCCCATGAATGTAACCTGGTTGGTATACACCATGAACCGCCGACTCAGGATGATGTCGTCTTTGTTGCCTCCACGATACACTACGATTACATAGTTACCGGGAAGCTTAACTGGCGGAAGTTCGAACCAGTAGTGAACATATGGGATGTGTGTATCGACGGAAAACTCGGCATTGTTGATCGGAAACTCATTATACAATGTCATGAAGTCGAGATCCTGCAAATCGGACTTTGTCCAATCGAAATTGCAATGAACAATCCTGGCGTAATAATTATCCCTTTGATTGCGCAGATCGTCGAATTGTAGCAGCAGGTCCCATCTGCCAAAGGATGTAACCGCAGGCTCAATCGGTGCGTTAGCAGGATGAAGTTGAACGGTCATGATTTCGGGTTCGTAGGCTATATCCATAAGTTTCAGGGCTTTAGGATTGCTTCCCGAATTCACCGAACTTTGCGACAGGGGGGTACAAGAACCCACTGCAATTGCCATTGCAAGCATTAAAATCAGGTGCTTCATAAGGCGCTAAGATAGGATCATTTCCAACCTTTTTGATAATGATAGTGTCTATTGTGCAACACGACAGCTTAAACCGTATGCATGCTCAGTGAAAACGAGCTGATAGAAGGATGCCGTAAAGGATACAGAGCTTCCCAGAAGGCTTTGTATGATCGCTATTGCCGAAAAATGCTGGTGGTCTGTATGCGGTACTCTAAAACAACGGCCGAAGCTGAAGACATATTGCAAGAGGGATTTGTGAAAGTGTTCAACGGATTAAAGGAGTTTCGTCAGGAATCGAAACTGGAAACCTGGATCACCCGAATCATGGTAAATACTGCGCTGAACGTCCAGCGCAAAAAGCTCTATCTGTACCCAATGGTGGATGTGGAAGATGTGACCCTGCCCGATGTAGAACTATCGGTTTCAGGAATAAACTTTAAGCAGCTGCTTGAGATGATCCAGACATTGCCACATGGCTGCCAGATCGTGTTTAACATGTTTGCTATCGAAGGCTTTAGCCACAAGGAGATTGCCGAACAATTAGGCATATCAGAAGGCACTTCCAAATCGCAGTTTGCGCGTGCCAGAAGCTTGTTGCAGGCCAAACTGTCAAAGGAATCAACGTATTATGAACGATATGGAGAGGCGAAAATTTGAAGATTCGTTTCAGGAGGCTTTTCGGAATGCGGAGATGAATCCGTCCGAAAACGTCTGGACTAATATTGAGCTCGACCTGGAGCGTGCGAACGGCGACAGCATGAAGAAGAGAATCGTCTTCTTTAAGATGCTCGCTGCCGCATCCGTTATTTTTGCATTGTGCGCCGGAGGATTGACCTACTATTTTTTATCTGATGATCGGAACGGCTCAATGATCGCCGAACAGAAAGCCTCAACAGAACACCAGGCGGTTGGAAAGGATCCATCAAGTTCACCACACCAAACTGAAATTGAATTGGAAAATAGGCGTGAAGAATCGTCCAACGCCGGAGATACACGCACCGACGGTTCGCCTGATCGCGAAGATTCAGTATCTAAGAGCCGTACTGAAAACTCATCAACAGTTATTGCCTCAGATGATAATAACAATACAAATAGTGCATCTGAGAACGATGCAAGTCGTACTCCGCGGCAGGTACCGCCATTGCATAATAGTGCTCATGGCACAAACTCAAATCCAACTATTGCAAACAATGATTTAGAGAACCGCGCAGCAAAAGATGGTGTTGCTACTGAGCGAACGACTTTAAGTGAACTAGTAGCGAGCAATGATAACCCGCAGAGAGCAAATCAAATAGGAGAGACGGAAGAAAGTTCAACGTTAACATCAGGTGATGATGCAAGTTCACGTTCTAATCTGCTTTATGCGAAAACATCCGAACGCAAACTACCCAAGTTCTACGAGCCTCAACAGCCGGAGCTCGAATTTCCAACGTCAACGGCTGACCCGGGAATGGTTTTACTCGCCAGGCTTGCAGACGAGGAGAGAAGATACTCGGAAGATCAAAAGTCTAAAAAGTCAGACTCAGAAGGATTATGGACCTCAGTTGGATTTGCGGCAGGCGCTTTCGCGGCCAACAGCCCGAACGTAACCCCCGCTCCCTCCAACAGCTTTGCAAACTTAATGGCTAACACAGTTCAGACAGCAGCCAAGCAGTCTAAAGCTTCCGGCAGTTCTTATTCTGTTGGTGTGAGCTTGGGAACCAAAATTTCTGAACGATGGGTGTTGCAGGGGGGTGTCAATTATCTGACGCAATCATCCGACTATACTGCCAATAGTGTGGTCGTTATCGATAATAATTATAACTCACTTAAGGCGGAATCGCTTAATGCATTTACGGGACAAATTGCTGATGCATCGGCGCAGCCAAAAGTTGCTCAAACGTTTCCCTATAATGTTAACAACAACGTTCGTTTTGTGAGCGTGCCCCTTCAGGCAGGATATCTTTTGATAGACCGAAAATTCGGAGTGCAATTAAATGCAGGTGTATCAACTGATCTGTTTCTTCAAAATACAATTACTCCCGATGGTGGCGGTGTTACCAAGACTACACAAGGC
>JAEZBX010000141.1 GCA_023412765.1 Bacteroidota bacterium | reverse complement strand
TCTTTGCCACTCTTTTTTTCCGATGATGTTAAAATGATAGTCGGCAATTCTTCCCAACGGGACAGCAATGTGTTTTCGTAGACTTTTAGATTTTTGTTAAGGTCGTTGCGGCTCAATTTGTCGATCTTGGTAAAAAGCAATGCCAGGGGTATTTCTTTTCTTCCGGCCCAATCGATAAAATCGAGGTCGATAGCCTGAGGTGGGAGCCTGGAATCGATTAAGATAAAGAGCGAAGTCAAATTTTCTCTTTTCGTGACATAATTCTCTATCATTGCACCAAATCCTGCACGCGTGCTTTTACTAACGTTTGCGTAACCGTAACCCGGCAAGTCCACCAGGTACCACGAATCGTTGATCAAATAGTGGTTTATGGTTTGGGTTTTCCCTGGCGTAACCGACGTTTTTGCAAGTTTTCGAGAATCGGTTAACATATTGATCAATGACGACTTGCCCACGTTGGATCTGCCGATGAATGCAAATTCCGGTTTGTCGGGCGCGGGGCACTTCGAGACGTCCGCGTAGCTGCTAATAAATTCGGCTTTTATGATCCTCATTCTTAAAGTAATGATTGAAGCCCAAAATACTAAGAATGTAAGAATCGTGTGCCTTATGGATCGACTTTAATACTTCCAAATCACGCGTTTTTTCTACCTTGTGAATGCATTTAGTCTATTTTTTGAATGTATTGATAAATTTTTTAAACAAATGAACAGTATCCCAAGAGTACTGATTTTTTTAGCTGTTTTATTGCCATTCATTCCAGCATCAGTTTACGGTCAGCAAGATCCAAAGGAAATAGCAAGGCAATACATGGAACAAGCCGAATTGATCATGGCGGAGACCAAAGCTATGGACGATGCCCGCGAACTTATGGTTACTGCTGCTGACCAGGATACTACATTCATCAAAGCTAACTATGAGGCTGGACGCATGCACTTGCTTACCGTAGGCAAGAACCGCGCTGTGAAATATCTCCTGCGAGTTTTCCGACAAGATCCCGCGTACAAATTTGACATTGAATACTGGATCGGTCGCAGTTATCAGTATGGCGAAAACTTCGACAAGGCTCTGGAATTTTATAATCTCTACAAGAAAAAGTTAGCTGGTAAATCCAGTTACCAGGGAAAAGACAAGATCGATTTGGCAACAGTAGATCGCGCGATCTTTGAATGCGAGAATGGTAAAGAATTTGTCGAGTCTCCAGGCAATTTTTCCATTGTGAATATTGGTCGTGAGATTAATTCGGAATATGAAGATTTCGCTCCAGTACTCAATGAGAACGAGGATGAAATTGCGTTTACCACACGAAGGAGAGAGGATAACTTGAACGAGAACGTGTTCGAGGATAATAAACCTTATGAAGATATTTTTATTGCGAAGAAAACCAATGGTGTGTGGAGTTATGCCAAGAACATTGGTCCAGTTGTAAACACGCAGTATCACGAATCTGCTGTGGCCTTATCCGCTGATGGTAACACGCTTTTTATTTTCAATGATGAGGGCGGTGGCGACATTTTTTACAGCGAACGTCAACCTAATGGTCAATTCGGACCAAAGATTCCGCTGCCCGGGATTATCAACTCCAGCTTTGAGGAAAAATCCATTTCAATGTCGAAAGATGAAAAAACCCTTTACTTCTCTAGTAACAGGCCGGGTGGATTTGGTGGACTTGATATTTACAAAGCGACAAAAGATTCCAAGGGACAATGGACGAATGTAAAGAACCTAGGTCCTAAAATAAACACGGACATGGATGATGACGGATGCTTTATTGATTACGACGATGTAACGCTTTTCTTTAGCAGCAAAGGTCGCAAGGGAATGGGAGGTTATGATGTGTTCAAAGCTACATTTAACCCTGCAACAAATGAATGGAGTGAGCCTGTTAACCTGGGATACCCGATCAACACGCCCGACGACGATATTTATTTTGTGAGTACAAAAGATGGTAAGCGCGCGTACTACTCATCCATTCGGGAAGACGGTATGGGTTATACGGACATTTACATGATCACTATTCCCGAGGGTATCAAAAATACAGATCCGGTTGTGGCAAAAACACCGGTTGAGCCACCAGTTGAACCTGTGGACACAACAACGACCACTACCACTACCACAACCGTTGCAGTCGTGACACCCAAGACAAACAAGCCGCCGACCACTCGCGGATTACAGCCTTTGAAGTTTGTAGTATCTGTCGTAGACGCGGCAGATCAAACTACACCATTGCCTGCAAAGGTTAAGTTGGTAGGCGCAAGGGATAATGTGATCGTTCCATTTACGCCGATGGGAGATGGCGTATTTGAGTTCAATATCACAAATGATAAAGCGAAAGACTACCGTTTGTCTGTAGATGTTGATGGATACATTTTTCAGAACATAAACGTAAAGCTTGAAGGATCATCAACTCAGGAAAAAGTTGTCAACCGGAAAGTTGCCATGCGGAAACTTGTGGTAGGCGTGACATCCATATTAAGAAATATCTATTTTGATTTTGACAAGGCGACATTCAAGACAGAATCTTATACTGAGCTGAACAAGCTGGAAGCTATGATGAGCCAAAATCAAAACATTGTTATGGAGATTGGTGGACATACAGATGCTGTTGGAACAAAGGAATACAACAAGTACCTCTCGCTAAAGAGAGCTCAGGCTGTCAAGGATTATCTCGTAAAGAAGGGAATCAATACCCAGCGCATAAAAACCGTTGGCCATGGCAAATCAAAACCCCTCGCCAGCAATGACGACGAAAGGGGAGGCCGTGAGCTTAATAGGAGAGTTGAGTTTAAGGTGCTGCAGAATTAAGTGTTTAAGTGTTTACGTGTTTAGGTGTTTATGTGTTTAGGTGTTTAAGTCGCCCGATTACGAGCGTACACTAACGGAAGGTCAGAGAATAGATAGCGCTAACGCCCTCGTAGTACACTAGTTCAGCCACTACACTCCACTATTAATTGATAACAATTAACGGATAACGGATAACGGATCTTTGCACACAAGCTCGGCCACTACACTCCACTATTAACTAATAACGATTAACGAATAACTATTTTTCCCGTACCTTCGAGCTTTAATCTCAGACATGGAGGTAGTTCCCTATAAAGATTCGCTTTCTAAGAAGGACCAGGTGGCAAAGATGTTCAACAATATCAGCCGCCGTTATGATTTCTTAAATCAGCTTCTGAGCATGGGAATCGACAAAATGTGGCGGAAACGGGCGATTGGAGTGCTGGAGCCGCTGAAGCCAAAGGTAATCCTGGATGTAGCAACGGGAACCGGGGAATTTGCGCTTGAAGCGCTTAAACTGAATCCCGACAAAATCTATGGAATCGACATCGCTGATGGTATGCTGGATATTGGCCGTCAGAAGATACTGGCCAAAAAGGCTAGTCCAATCGTCGAATTATTACACGGCGATTCGGAAAATATCCCTTTTAAAGAAAATAAATTCGATGCTGTGACCGTTGCATTTGGTGTGCGGAACTTTGAAAATCTGAAACGTGGTTTAAGTGAAATTTTGAGAGTCCTCAAACCGGGAGGAATGGTGGTTGTCCTTGAATTTTCAAAGCCAACATCTTTTCCATTTAAACAGATTTACAATTTTTACTTTAGGTTTATCTTGCCGCGTATAGGATCAATCGTGTCTCATGACAAAGCAGCATATACATATCTGCCCAAATCAGTTGAAGCTTTCCCTGATGGCGAAGATTTCCTTCGCATTTTGCATGATGTCGGATTTAAAAACACCCAATGCAGTTCACTTACATTTGGAATAAGCTCCATCTACATCGGTACAAAATAATTGGATCGGTAATTCTGATCCTTTGCGCTTTTCACAGCCAGGCGCAGAAAACGCGTTGGGTGGAGAAAAATAATCCAAACTACGACAACAAGAAATTGACTTATGGCTTCCTTATCGGAATCCATTCTTCAATATTCCAAATCAAATATTCCGATCGCTTTGTCACACGCGACCTTGATACAGTTTCCGCAGTCCTTCCAAGTTGGTCCAATGGCTTTTCGCTTGGGTTCATTGTGAATTATAGACTCACAGAATTTTTGGATCTACGGATAACACCTGAGGTTGCATTTTACGAAAATAAGATACGTTATCAGTTTACTAACGATCCCCCTATTGATGAAGCTGTGGAGAATACCATCGTTGAATTTCCGATTCTCTTAAAATATAAATCAGAGCGCCGCGGAAATATACGAATGTACATGGTGGGTGGGGTTAAGCCAGGAATTGAGGCATCTGGCAAGAAGAATATCGACCAAACCAGACCCACTTTAGAAGTTAAAGAAACTCATCTGAATCTCGAGGCGGGGTTTGGATTTGATTTGTATTATCCTTTGTTCAAATTCTCTCCTGAGATTCGGTTTTCGCGCGGAATTGTAGACATGCTCGGCAACAGAAATAACGAATACGGTCAGCCGCTGCAGCGCGTTAACACAAATACCATCACACTTTACCTTCTGTTTCAATAAGTATTGTATTTTCGCTCGTGATCTAAATCCCGAAATTATGAGCGGAAGAATTGCATTTATAACAGGCGCTACGTCAGGAATAGGTGAAGCTACTGCCAGACTACTGGCAAAAAATAATTTTAAGCTGGTTCTTTGCGGGCGAAGGAAAGACCGGTTGGAAAAATTGCAGAGTGAACTTTCCGGCCAAACCGAAGTTACAACACTTTCCTTTGATGTTCGCGATCAACCTGAGGTCAAGTCAGCTATCGATTCACTCCCGTCAAAGTGGAAGGCTATCGATGTTCTTGTCAATAATGCAGGCAACGCGCACGGTCTGGATCCCATCCAGACAGGTAGTCTTGCAGATTGGGATGCGATGATCGACATCAACGTTAAGGGTTTGTTATACGTATCAAAAGAAATAATTCCTGTGATGACTGAGCGTAAGTCGGGACACATAATTAACATCGGCTCAATTGCAGGCAAAGAGGTCTATCCCAATGGGAATGTTTACTGCGCCAGCAAGTTTGCTGTAGACGCGATAACAAAGGGCATGCGCCTTGATCTCAATCCTTTCAACATCAAAGTAACTTCAATAAATCCAGGGCTCGTGGAAACCGAGTTCTCACTCGTGCGCTTCAAGGGAGATGAGGCAAAGTCCTCAACAGTTTACAAAGGTATCAAGCCACTAAAAGGCGAAGACATCGCCAACGTCATATACTTTACGCTGACGTGCGGTGACCACGTGGTCCTTGCCGATATCACGGTGTTCCCAACGGCACAGGCAAGCAGCACAATGGTCAATCGAAAAGGATAGGCATAAAAAAAGGCCTCTTTTAAAAGGCCTTTAATGGTCGAGAGGTGAAAAAATTCGTTAACGCTTAAAGCCGAGAGCGCTTCCCCCGCAATAGCTGGTAGAACCGTCGAACGTATATTGGATATAATAGATACCCGTAGTGTTGCAGGGATAAGCAATGGCAGAGATATATTGGCCATTTACTTTACTGGTCGCTACTTTATTTCTGTTTGAATCATAGAGGCTTACTATAATTCCGTCAGTTGGCTGAGGATTAGCGCAAATGTTGATCATGTATTGAGTGCCTTTGGTGAATACGTATGAGTATTCAACATAGTCTTTACCACCTTTCTCAATTTTATAGCTTTTCAAAAAGTTGAAGCCGGTTGAAAGTTTTGGAATACATGCGTTGCTTAAGTTCTCCGAATTGCATTGCCCTATCACATCTAAAGTACTTAGAACGAAAACAGATAGAACAATGATAATTAACTTTTTCATAGGCTACTTTTCTCTTAGCTTATTATCTTATTTCTAATACTTGAAATGAGGGCCTTTATATTTGCAATGTCCTCCGGTGTAATTTGAATTGCACTCGAGCTATTGTCTTTGATCACCATAACGCCGTCGACAATTTCAAATGTGGACTCGCTATATGTGTAGGTGATGTTAACATTGTCGTACAACTTCTTCAGCTGCTCCATGTCTGTGAGCAAGCTTGCCATATTCTGATCTTTTTCTTTATAGAATGAAAGAAGAAGATTGATGTTCTCAAGAATAATCTTTTGTTCGCCAATAGTTTCCTGCAGCTCTTTGTTTGCAGGGTTGGCAGCAGCAACTTCACACAAAATGTTTAAAGCTTCTACCCATCCGCCAGTCAGGAATAACACGCTCAGGTTTGAGCGGTTTTGCGTCTGAAGGTAATGATTGATGCTGTTGAAGTTTTGCGTAGTAATCAATAGCAGCGAATCCAGGTTCTTGCTATTTGTTGCAAGCCGACCGATTGTTTCGATATCAAAAAATTGCCCGATGCTAAGTCCGTCTGCCAGGTTCTTAATTGATGACATGTATTTTACGCCATCCTGGTTTTGTTCATAGATGTTAGTATACCCGAGATCGGTACCGTAAACGCCAAGGTTGAGCGCTTTCTGGTAGTTGCTGTTATACTTGGAAATGTTATCAGGCGAATTAAGATAGCTGTTGTTGTACTTTTTCCCGGATTCTTTTAAGAGAACCGAGATTTCCAACGGGCTGGGAATCCGTCCCAGGATGTCACCTATAACACCTTCCGATATTGACGGGCCTTCCGTCTTAGCTGTGTCGAGACCCTCTAAGAATGCTTGCTCATCCGACTTCTTATCGGAGTTGCAGGCGGTAAAGAGCGCCAGGACTAGCCCAATGATTACAATTCTCATAGGTATAAAATTATTCGTTTACTGTATCAAAAAATCAGCATAACTAGCTAAAATGTTACTCGGATGCCTTATTCCTTTTTCGACCTGCCGGCACTTTTCCATTTCAATTTGTCTGGTACTTGTTCGAATGACTTTATCAATTTTCTAAGCAATTCGAAATATAACGTTGCGTATAGAGCTACGGCCATCAGCCATATGATAATGTTGTTGAATGAAAAAGTACTTATCAGCGAACCAAACATATTTTTCTGTGGTGCAAAAAAATGTGCACGGTAATCAAGTGGTCCGTCGGGCACAGGGTCTACAAATATCGGATTGATCTGCTGATACAATTTGCCCTCATACTCGATAATGCGCTCTTTTTCGGAGATATTCTTTACCAGGTCTGCCAGACTTTCATTGTAGTATCGATTCTTGACTTCGTTCAAAGGGTATCCATTTGTTTTTTCCAGGTTCGTCATCTCCCTTTCACGCGTAGCCACTACGCTATTGTATGCGTCCTGATAAAACTTGCGATATGCGGCCAGGAATTCTTCCAGTCTCTTGCTGAAATCAGGAGTGAACTTTGCCAATGTCCAGGTCTCTTCAAGATCCTTTTCGAGACCGCGCTTGAAGAAACCATGTTGCAGGCTCTCTTGTATGATTGCAATATCCTTGATAAGAATCCGCTGGATCGAATCACCTTTTTCATTCCGGTTATCTTCTATGAATTTTCTTTTTCTCTCCAGTTCATTGACGAGAAATGATGCATGAAAATCTGCTTGACTTTCTATTTTCTCGTACTTGTAGAAAGGTTGCTCGTACTTGTTGTTGACAAACTGATCCACTACCAATGCTTCATACGCCCATCTTGACGCCATCATATCTGCAATAACGGGCACCTTACCCTTTGTACTGATCACGCTGTTCAACTTGTCGAAGCTGAATAGTAAACCGCTCAGGATCATTTGAGGGATCAGAAGCAAAGGAATCATAACATACACTGTCACTGCGGAATTGAAAGCAGATGATATGTTCAGTCCCAGTACGCTTGCAAAACAGGAGGTACTAAATAGTACAAACCAGAAGGAAGGTAGCATAGCCCATTCCATTTCGAGGATAAGGATGCTGATAATAACAAATGACAATGTCTGGATTGCCGACAATGCAAACAGGATCGTCACCTTTGACGTCAGATAACTGTTCCAACTCAGGTTGAGGAAAGATTCCCTTCGCAAGATCTTTCTATCTCGAATAATTTCTTCCGCGCTGACTGTAAGTCCCATGAAGAGCGCCACAATGATGCTCATCAAAAGAAACGCAGGGAAATTTTCATTGAATCGGAACAAATATTCCTGACCCCCGGGTGCACTTTTATATTTGATGATGACCGCCAGTATGATGGCCAACAACGGTGCCTCTAACAGGTTGATCAGCAGATATTGCTTATTGCTTAACTTCGAAAGGGTATCGCGCGTAGCAAAAATAATTGTTTGCTTGATCTTGTTAGGAAGGCTCAGCGATTGAGGAGGTTGTTCCTTGATATCATCAACACGCGGCAACTTAAAGTGAGATTTGTACAACTCATACCATTGCGGCGGCGTGATTTTTCGCTTGTTGGTAGGTTGACCATACTCGTCGACAACCTTTGCTTCGATGATATTAAAAATCTGTTCAGGGTTAACATTACCGCAGGTTTCACATTGCCCGCGGTTGCTGTCGACCTGGTGAGTAGATTTTTTGAAATAGGTTACGGCCTCAACGGGTGGACCATAGTATGCCGGGTAGCCACCGGTATCCATAATGATCATCTTATCAAACATCTTGTAGATGTCGGACGAAGGCTGATGGATTACGACAAATATAAGTTTTCCCTTTAGAGAAAGTTCTTTAAGCAAGTCAATGACATTTTCTGAATCGCGAGACGAAAGGCCGGAAGTTGGTTCGTCAAGGAACAGAATTGCTGGTTCCCGGATAAGCTCAAGCGCAATGTTAAGGCGTTTGCGCTGACCACCACTAATGGTTTTATCCAACGGGTTACCTACTGGCAAATCTTTTCGCTGGTCCAATCCGAGGTTTTCAAGGACCTCCATCACACGCTTGTGAATTTCTTCCTCGCTAAAAGAGGCAAAGCACAATTTAGCGTTGTAGTAAAGATTTTGGTAAACGGTTAACTCCTCGATAAGCAAATCATCCTGTGATACGTAACCTATAACGCCATGAATCTTATCCTTTTGTGAATTGATATCGAATCCGTTGACCAAAATCTGGCCTTCAGTTGGCTTCACCAGCCCAGCCATTACGTTAAGCAGAGTTGTCTTCCCCGCTCCGCTGGCTCCCATGATACCTATTAACTTTCCGGGGCCTTCGGAGATGGCGACATGCCGTAGTCCGATTCCACCATTCCGGAATTTTAACTCGTCAATGATTACGTTAAATGATAATTTAGCTGTCTTTAATTCTTCATTAAAGTTGGCAACCAGGTCGCTATAGTAAAGCGCATCGCCAGCCTGGGTTTTGATGGTGCTGCCGTGAGAAAAGAGGTACACCCTGTTTGGCTGCATGGGGAACCCATTCAGCGCATTTGATTCCTCGCCCAGGTATTTCGTAAAATACATGTCGACGCTTTGAACCCGCATGAATATGAGGCTTCCCTCAATATGACCATGGACATGCTTGCAGATTTTATTTTCTCCAGCGTCGTTTTCTTTGTCGAGAACAAGGATATCAGCAAAGTTGAGTGACTTCGGGTCTTCAGTTATAGCAAAACTCTCGATGAGTTGATATTCATATTGAACGATGTTGAAGACGGTAGAGACTGTGTTAATAATTTCCATCCGCTGGGGAGTGAAATTTTTATCCGTTCCTACCAGTTCCAGCAACTTGATTAATACGACAACCTTTTGTTTTTGAGTCAGTGTCTTATTAATCTTTTTACAGATGCCGAGTGTCTTTACGGAGTCTTTGACGGAGGTAAGACGCGCTTTTCCTTCATCTTTTCCGTATCCTGAAAATTGATCATAAAGTTCGAGATACTCCTTGATAGAATCGCGATCCAGCTCAGTTTGGAAAAAGTTTATTACAAACTGCCGTTCCCTTTCTGTAGCACCCCCATCCTGTTTGGTGATAATGGCAAAGAGTTGGGTGAGCGCCTTGAGTATTTCTTCACTCATGAAGCAATTCTATTTGTTATATGAAAAAATAATCGGTTACTGCCTACAAAAAATTATGCGGAGTATTCGAGTCGCTCAGCAACCGATCTACTATCGACTATCGCTTAAATCAATAGGTTTTAAACTCAAATGGAATTTCTACAAGCTCAGAGAATTCCTGGCCGGCCTCTTCCATGTCTTCGTCATCCTCATGAAAATACCACAGGATTTTCATTGGTTTGATGTCTTCCAGTGCTGAAAGAACATCCAGGATAAGTTTTGAGGATGCCGTGTTGAAATACTCGAGCTTGAAAACGAAATCTGTATTCGCATTCGGATCTTTTCCATACTTCTCGATCCACTCGAGTACTGGACGGTAGAATTCTGCAGAATCTTCCGGCAGTGAACGGCCTGAGATTTCAAAAATACCATTCTTCTTATCAAGAATTATTTTTGGGGTATCTTCAGTTCCTTCGAGATTTAAAATTTCCATGGTATAAGTCAATTTTAATTTTTATCAATCAATTATTCAGATTCTCTGGGCACGTTAACCTTCAAACAAAAGAAGCAATACTCGGCTGACATTTCTGGAAATTCGAATTCCAGTTTTCCGCCCGACTTTCTTGCCATATCTACGAAACCTAACCCTGCACCACCTTTGTCAGAGATCGTTGTGTTCTTAATGATTTCTTTATACAGCTCTTTCAATCCTTCCTTGTCGAGCGAATTGATCTGATCAAGTTTTTTATGAAGGCTGTCTATATTGGATTTTCTTACAGGATTGCCTGACATAATGCTGTAGCGATTGGTTTCCTTGCCGATGAGGAAGATTGCCGCATGACTGCGCATCTCACCATCGATTAGTTCGTCACTATGTTTAACAATATTCTGAAGCGCCTCCACCATTACGTTGAACACCTTGCGCTTAATGCTGGAATCCTCTCCGGAAGAATCAAGGTTTCGCTCTGCCATAGAGAGAATAGACTTTGTACTCTCTTGAGTAAAGTCACCTTGATACACCAGAATCAGGTTCTGCGACATCATGGTTCGGTGCAGGTCATAAATAAAATTCATGTGTCTGAAGGTTAAATTATAATTTTGTGGTTCACTAAGATATAGGTTTATTTTTTTCTGTTATCCCCGTAAATAAATATGTGGACAACTTTTTGGTTTAGGTTTAAAATTTAATACCGATCAATAGTACGTCGTCTGTTTGTTTGGTGTTACCGCGCCATGTTTCCCACTGCTGATCAAAAATCTTCATTGCATTCGGCATCGAAGACGTATGAATTTGTTCAACAATTTCTCTAACGCGTTTCGGTCCGAATTTTCGTCCTTCTTCTCCACCAAACTGATCGGGGAAGCCATCGGAACTGAAATAAATTGAGTCTCCTTTCTCCAGTTTTATCTTAGTGTTTGTAAAGTTAGTTTGGTTCTTAAAGATACCTCCACCGATAGGGAATTTATTTCCTTTAACTTCGTTCATAACACCACCCTTCATTACGTACAGTGGTCTATGCGCACCTGCATATTCAACCTCGCGCTTGGCAAGATTGATTTTGCAAAGGGCGATGTCCATACCATCCTTGGTAGTAGCATCTTCGTCCTGCCTCAGGGTTGTAGTCACACCTTCGTCTAGCATATCGAGAATCTTGCCCGGCTCTGTTATTTTTCGGCTGCGTACGATGTCATTGAGGAGGAAGTATCCGATCAACGAAAGCAATGCTCCCGGTACGCCGTGTCCTGTACAATCCACCGCCGCGATAAAGATTTCGTCCTTCATTTGAACAAACCAGGGGAAGTCACCACTTACAACGTCGCGAGGTTTGTATAAGATGAACGAGTCAGGCAAAGCTTTGCTGATTATCCTGTTGTTAGGCAGGATTGCATTCTGGATACGCTTCGCATAATTTATACTTTCAGTGATCTTCTTATTTTTATTCTGAATTTCAAGTTCGATCATCTTCCGTTCGGTGATATCGTGCGATACCACCAGCACAGACTCCAGTTTATTGACTTCATCAAACTCAGGAATAGCGTTTACCTGCATGATGCGGGTACCCATGTTAGAAGGGAAATCCATTTCAGTCGATGCCTTCTCGTTGGTAGCATTCACAGCCTCCACAACTTTTAGCCATCCTTCCAAAACTGAGTTGTCGAGTTCTGTTTCTTTAACTTTTCTGTTGAGGAAAAACGCCGGCTTCTGACCCGTATATTCTTCAATAACAGGATTGATGTATGAGATTGATTCACCTTCGAGACGTGTGATAAGGTCCAGAGAGTTTTCAGAGAGTGCCTGCATTTTACTTCGCATGCGTTGCTCTTGTTCTGCCCGTCTGCGCTCGGTTATGTCACGTGAGTTCAGAATAAATCCGTGTATTGCCTGATTCGACATACAGTTAGTTCCTGTCGACTCAATCCAGATGAACGTTCCATCCTTGGCGCGGTACTCGTACTGCACAGTTACTTTTTCGTCGGGGTTCGCCACCAACTTTTCAAACAGACTCTTGAAGATCTTCCGGTCATCGGGTTTCACCTTGTCGATATCGCTCTTTCCGATCATTTCCTTCTGGCCATAACCCAGAATGGATTCAACCGAAGGGGAGATGTAACGGATGCTCTCATCTTCTTCGTAAATCGTAATTACCTCAGAAGCATTTTCAAGGAGCAACTGCATTCTTTTTTGAGTGCGGTTCACTTCCTCGATTTGTTCTTCAAGCTTTTGGTTGGAGCGCTTCAATTCTTCCTGAGTCGCCTGCATTTCTTCCGCATTTTGGCGAAGAACTTCTTGCTTCTCCTTAAGCTCATTACTCATCTCCTGGGATTCTCCCAACAACTTGCGCGTACGCTCATTTACTTTGATGTTGAATATCGTCCGGGCAAGGATTAGCGAAAGCTCTTGTACGAATTTTACCTGTGAAGGATCGAATTTCTTGAGCCCCGCAAATTCCAGAACGCCATATACTTCTTCGTTAGTAATAAGCGGTACTATAAGTATACATCTTGGCCTCTGGTCTCCGAGAATACCAGACGTGATCGTTACATATTCATCAGGAATTTCGGTGCGGAGAACAATATCTTTTTCTGCGGCAGCCTGACCTACCAATCCTTCTGCGAACTTGAATTTTGCCTTAAGATATTTTTTGCGTGTATAGGCGTAGCTGGCCCGCATTTCAATAACCGGTGCCTGCTGCGCATTGTCGTCGTTAACAATGTAGAACGCACCCTGCAATGCACCAATCTTATCGAGTATGAACTTGATAACGTCTTCGCCAAGCGCATCGATTGAATCATGCATTCTCAGGATCTCACTAATTTCAGCTACACCTCTCACGATCCAGTTACGTTCCTTATCAAGTCGCTCGTTCTCAATAAGGTTGTTGCGCATATTGATCAACGACATCCCCAGGATATCGTTTTCGCTGGCAGGCTTATATGCAGTATCGTATTTACCCTCACCGATCCGTTGCGCGAAATCTGCACTTTCTTTCAACGTTTTTACCAACTCATCTACCTTCTCGCTCATTTGCCCGAATTCATCATTCGACTTTTCAACTGTGGTTTCAGGTAGTGCTCCCTGAGCAACAAGGCTCAGCGTATTGCGCATGCTATACAAAGGTTGAGTGAAAGACCGGGCAAACAGCATAGCAGCCAGTGTTGCTAAAGCTGCTATACAAACACCAGCGTAAACAAATGTCCAGATTAACTCGCTTGAATGTCCATTAGCTTCATCAACATCGATTTTTGCGATGAGAGCAAGGTTAGGAAGTTCTATCTTGCGAGAGGTTTGAAGAACTGCATTTCCCCTGTAATCTTCGCCTTTAACTGTGACTTTTTGGCCTTCAAAAACAGGTGCAAAAGCCTGCACAAATCTGTCTTTTGGATCTCTCAACTGAATAGCAGCAGACGTATCATTACGTAACGGACTGACTAAAGCAACTTTCTTGGAAATTGCATCCTGACGAGCCAATATGACCTCGCCGGTCTTGCCCAATCCAAAATAGTTTCCAAGGATCTTATATGCAGGATTGAGATCAAGCTTCAGATGGATAAGATGCTGTCCACCGGTGATATCGTTGATAGCTCCCAGAGCATATGTGTAATACCTTTTCTTTTCTTTATCGCGATGTACTGGAGAGAAATAAGTAGTCGTTCTCGCGCGATCAAATGCGACGCCATCCGGGTCGATTACATTAGCTTTTACCGTTCGATCCGTCGTTGCTACGACTGCTCCCGTTGGTGAAGTAATCGTTATTTCCGCGACATCAAGAGTTGATTTAATTTCTGATAAGAAACCAGAAAGTGTTTCGTCTTTCGATTCAGTCTCGGTTGAGTCTGAGTCTGACGCTGATGCCATGTCATCGCCGATAGGAGGCATCATAAGATCCATGCCACCTCCGGCGCCGGCACTTGCCAGCCTTGCCTTTAGGGTTTCAGAATTTTGCAGGTACTGCAACGAGCGCTCTGCGTTTTCAAAAAAGGTGTTGAAGTATGCAGTCTGATTATCCGCTATAACAGCAAGGTTCGCGGCAAACTTTTGCTCATTCGTTTTGAGGTGATAATCGTAACTGAAAAAACTTATAGCACCTACCGCTATGAGCGATACAGCCAGTATCAGGACTGTGAATTTGGTACTTATGTTTATACGTTTCATCATACGCTTTGACGCTAGGATGCTTTATTGGTGATCTGATTGGCGATTAATTGACCAGCTTCCTCGGTATACTTGCGGCTGTCGTCATTGATCGGAGTGAAAGACGCGATCTCGATGACACCCAATACCTGGTTGTTATGTTTCATGGGGACGATCAGCAAATATTTTGGTGATGCACTACCCAAACCGGATACGATTTTGATGTAACCTTCCGGAACATCATCAACATATAAGGAACGACCGCTTACTGCTGCCTGGCCAATAAGGCCTTCGCCAAACTCATAGCTGATTGTTGTACTCTCGCCAATGTTAAGTGCGTAGCCACCTTGAAGGTTAACCGTGCGTTTTTCTTCCGTTTCATTAACCGCATAAATGGCTCCCTGTCCCGCTTCCAGCTGTTTACAAATGGCGTTCAAGCCCGCTTCCATAGCCGCCTTGTGATCTTCTTTATCTTTTAAAGCAGTCATGACGC
Source organism: Bacteroidota bacterium (assembly GCA_023412765.1). Classification (GTDB taxonomy): domain Bacteria; phylum Bacteroidota; class Bacteroidia; order Cytophagales; family Cyclobacteriaceae; genus Chryseolinea. Next base: position 12,746 of record JAEZBX010000141.1, on the reverse strand, counting down.
TTTCCAGGCTGATAGATGTCTTGCCCTGCTCTGTTTCTTGTTTGCTGCTGGCGGCTGCCTCGATACTGCGATCGCGGTATACAACAACCTCCCGCTTGTATCTCAAGGCAACGATAAGGCCAAGCGCACCTGCGACAAAAGTTGCAGCTACTGCGATGTAGACATTAAAAAACTCTGGCTGATATCCGTCCGCCAGCCGTAGGCTTAGTGGAAGCGAGTATATCACGAAAAGAGATACAGCTATCCCCAGTATAAAAAACGTTGCCAGGGTTAGGCTGAGCTTGTAACGATTCTTAAATATGGTAATCATCTGTATTGACTGTCTAATTCTTTTAAAAATTCAACAATTTGATCTATCCTTAAAATGTGATCGATTTGCGTTACCGCCAACGCGCTCCTTGGCATCGTGTCGATCATACATTCCGTTGGTTCCTGCACGATAGTCAATCCGCCACGGTCATGAATGTATTTCATCCCCAACGCTCCATCCTTGTTCGCACCCGATAGTAGAATACCTATGAGCTTTTCCTTGTAGGCAAAAGCACTAGTCCCGAGGGTAATGTCGATCGATGGCCTGGAGTTGTTTAACATTTCTTCTGTTGAAAGTGCAAAGTGGTTCCCGAGTTCAACCGACATGTGATAGTTCGCAGGAGCCAGGTACACATTTCCTTTTTTAATTGTCTCTTTATCGTTTGGTTCAGTTACCTGAACAACACTCTTTATCGAAAGCGCTTCAACGAAACCATTCCGTACATGCTTCAGCCTATGTAAGCACATAATGATTGGTAACGGAAAGCCTTTGGGCAATTGCGCCAGGATTTTTACTACACCCTGGAAGCTGCCTGCTGACCCACCGATAACAACGGCTTTATAGCTGTTACTTAGGTTGAATTTTTTCATTCGTCAAAAGACAACTTTCCTATTCTTTTATTTTCTTATAAATCTTTTCTTCGTTGTTTACCACAATAAAGCGGTTGGAATAATCACACCATATCAACGACTCCTTCGACCCGATGGCGAGGTATCCATATTTAAATAAGCTTTCGTGGAATTTCTTTAATACATCGTTTTGTAACGACTGATTAAAATAAATCATGACGTTTCTGCAGAGTATTAAATCGAATTTGTTGAAGACATCACCAAGCACAAGGTCATGTCGCCTGAAAGAAACATTCATAAGTAACTCCTTTGGGAAAACGGCCATTCCATTTTCCTCGCGATAATAATCCTTGAAAGATCCTGTACCCTGAAAACGGATGTAGTTCTTTTCATTCAACTCCATATTCTTCAGAGGGTAAACGCCCGATTTTGCTCTCTCAAGAATATTTACATCAAGGTCTGTAGCAATCACAGTCACATCCTGAAGTATGCCCATCTCCTTTAACATGATGGACATTGACAGAACTTCTTCACCTGAGGAACATCCGGCATGCCATATCTTAAACTGCTTGTGATTAAGCATTATGGCTGGAATTATTTCTTCACGCATGATCCTCCAAAAGCTGGGATCACGGAACATTTCGGTTACATTAACGGTAAGTTCATCAAGGAACTCGTTGATAAATATTGGATTGTCGTTTAGTCTTTTAATGAGGGTTTCAACGGATAATTTTTTAAGTTCCATGATTCGCAGAACACGTCTTTTAAAAGAAGACATTGCGTAATTCCGAAAATCGTAATGGTACTTCTGATAAATCAGCTCCGAAATCCGTTTAAGGTCATTAATGTCAATATCCAACATGTTTGTCTTTTGAAAGAATCAAAATTAGTTTCTTCCTAAAACCGGACGATTGTATATAGTTGAGAAACCTTACACGCGTTCTAATATGGTATCATGCTTCTGATTTCCCCGAAATGCCCTTAATGGCCGCGTAATAATTATTATTGATTTCAACCTTTACGCGATTTTCATCATTATTCCTCTATAGATTTTCTTGGCAAATTTTTGACTGCAGCAAATTGAATTGTGGAGTATTGATGGACGGGAACGATGACTCTTATTACCTCATTTTCAGTAGGTTCGGCGTCAAAAGTCGTTTTAGCTATGAACAATATTTTCGACTCAATTTGAAATCTACCCTGCTCGCTTTTTGGTTGAAGTAATGTTCTCTTAGCGGACATCATGTGCATTGCAGTGTGGTGAGTGCTTACATTTTTCTTATCAAAAAATTAGTGCCTCAACCAGCCTTCCGGCTAACGTTCGCTTATATTCACTGGAGAACATGTCGCGGTAAGCGTGACACTAACCTGCTGGGGGCAGCATTTCAGCTGACAATGCTTGTTAAGGCGTTAATTCTTTGCTTTCAGGCTGGCGTTCGAAAAGCAAAAGGGCAGGAGCGATGCGGCAGAGGGAGCTTTCACCCATTGATGGTCCTCTCTTTGCATAATGATCTCGATGGGATGGGACTGGCGTTGCTCAAACTCAAGCATTACCTGTCGACAAGGACCGCAGCTGGAGGCAGGGGCCAGCGCGGCCTCATCACCCAGCTTTGCAAGGACGACAAGTTTGTTTATCCTCTTGCCCGGGTGTTGAGAGGCGACGGTAAACAAGGCCACCCTTTCGGCGCACATCCCGGAAGGATAGGCCGCGTTTTCCTGGTTGGTACCCGTAACGACAACTCCATCCTCCAGCAGCAGTGCGGTCGCCACCCGAAAGTTTGAATAAGGCGCATAAGCCTTAGGCAGTGCTTCAATCGCCTTGGTCATCAGCATTTTCGAATCCTGATCAAGTTCGTCTGCTGTTTTCAGAATTATGAAATCATTCATCAGAGTGAATGTACATGATATTGATAATAAGTGAAAGCTACGCATAGCCCGTATTCTGAGAAAGATATTTTTAGCCGTAACTTATGCTCGACTTATACGCATGAAGAAAATATTAATACTCGGCGCTGGCAGATCATCCTCTTTGTTGATAAGTTACGTTTTGTCGAAGGCACATTCGAATAGCTGGCGCGTTGTAGTGGGCGATCTTTCGCAAGAAGCAGCGCGACAAAGAATTGGATCGGGTGATGCCAGCGCGGTACATTTTGATATCAAAGATCATCCATCAAGCGCACGGATCATAGCAGAATCGGATGTGGTGATATCGTTGCTTCCGGCAGACTTTCATCCCCTGGTTGCGCGTCTTTGCCTTTCACTTAAAAAACACTTTCTCAGCGCAAGCTATGTGTCGGAGGAAATGAAAAAACTCCATCAAGATGCTTTAGACAACGATCTTCTTTTTCTGAATGAGTGCGGTCTCGATCCAGGTATCGATCATATGAGCGCAATGCAAGTGATAGACAGGATCAAGAATTCAGGGGGCGAGTTAACATCATTTGAATCTTTTACCGGCGGATTGATAACTCCCGATACTGACCCTGAGAATCCATGGCGATATAAATTCACATGGAATCCCCGGAATGTTATTATGGCAGGTCAGGGAACAGCAAAATTTCTCAAAGATGGACACTTCAAATATGTTCCGTACCACCAGCTATTCAATCGTACCACTCCTATTGAGGTATCGGGTAGCCTATACGAAGGCTATCCAAATCGCGACTCACTTAAATACCGAAGCATTTACGGATTGCAGGGTATTAAGACGATGATTCGCGGAACGCTGCGCAATGCCGGTTTCTGCAGTGCATGGAATGTGCTCGTCCAGTTGGGTTGTTGCGATGATACCTACTTTTTGGAAAACGTTGAGAAAATGACTCATGGGGATTTCATAAACTGCTTTCTTTCCGGTGACTTCGCTGACTCACCTGAAGAAGGTGTTTGTTCCACTCTAGGCATTTCACCGAACGACGGCAGCATACAGCGTCTCCGTTGGAGCGGACTATTTTTGAAGGAGGTGGTTGGATTAACTCATGGTACGCCCGCAATGGTTCTTGAGCATATATTGAATAAGCGCTGGAAACTTGTGCCTGGTGATAAAGATTTAATTGTAATGTGGCATCGTTTCGGCTATTCGTTAAACGGGTCTTCGCGAAGCTTAGTTTCGCACCTCACGGTTGCCGGGCAAGACGAAACTCAGACAGGCATGGCAAAAACAGTAGGGTTACCGTTGGGTATTGCTGCCAAACTACTTCTCCAGGGTAAATTGAGCCAGAGGGGAGTTGTCATTCCTGTTCATCCGGAAATTTACCAGCCTGTAATGTCTGAATTAGACTCACTGGGTATCTCCTTTGTTGAAAGCGAAAGATCATCCTAACGGATAGGCTATGCTAAAGCCTATGGTTCCTGGAGATTGTCTTTGTTCAATTCATACCACTGATCAACCAATAGATCGTAACCCCTGGCTGCCTGCACCGCCAGGTAGTCGCACCGTTCGTTTTCCGGATGGCCAGCGTGTCCCCTTATCCAGTTAAATCTTGGTTGATATTTTTGATGGAGCGGTATATAACGTTGCCAAAGATCACTGTTTTTTGTTTTCGAAAAATTCTTTTTCTGCCATGACCATAGCCAACGTTTTTCAATGGCGTCGACAACATATTTGGAATCCGAATAGATAGTGACAGGTATCCCTGGTTTCTTGATTGCCTCAAGGCCTTTGATCACGGCAAGCAACTCCATTCTGTTATTGGTAGTGAGCCTGAAACCTTCGGAGATTTCTTTAACAGCATCTTTGTATTTCAGGATAGTACCATACCCCCCAGGCCCAGGATTGCCCTGCGCTGCACCATCAGTGAAAATCCGGATCATGTGGGAAAGACGTTTGATTTAAAAATTTTTACTCCGATCCCCAGAATCATCTCCATCGCGACAATGAAAATGGCTATGGCACCGGCAACCGCGAAGGAAGCCACATCCAGGCCAAACAGGTTCAGTATCGATTGCCCAACATACAGGAATGATACCATGAGAACTGCGGAAATTGCTGTCGCTTTCTCTGCCTGGATTCGTCCTTCGCGTTTCAGTATACTAATGATGACGGGAATAGCTCCCAGAATATCTATGACCGAGAACAGGATCAGCGTAACAGAAAAAATCTCCTTCAGATTTATCATGGCACTAAGCTAAATAAAATTGCGGGACTTGTGCCAGCCGCAAGTATTTGCTTAGGGAAACCTGATCAATTTAGGGTAATCAGATTGTTGTATGATATCCCATTGAAAAATACGGATTCAAACTTTTCACTGCCCATCTGAGAAACAAGTCCCTTCAACTTCAGATCGCCTTGGTCTATTTTTCTTTTGATGAAGAAGTATTCCATCAACATTTTACATTGTTCAATGGTGTAAAGCTCAAGCAACATTTGGCGCCTTACCTGATTGGATACTACCCGATCTTCATACTTTCCCAATAGGACACTAAGGTGAAATTTTATTGAGAGATGAAGTGACCTGGGTGAATCACTGTTTTCCAATGCTTCGAACATTGCAGGTTGACGAGGAGCTACATAGATGACCTGTGAACATTCCTGTTCGCAGATATAATGCATCAGTATTTCGTATTGGCTGCGATCGTATCGCGACAGCATCCCTTGAGGAATGTCGAAAAGATAAACACTATCGATAATTGGATTGGGCTCTTTATGATTAGGGTGGCCACCAGAAATGACCAGCGTCTTTTCTGACCCTATATGTGGTTTTAGATCTGCTAAGTAATTCATACGATGTTTGCTTGAAATTCAGGTCGTCAAAAGCAACCCCTTAATCATCATTTGTTGATTCGAAGCGCACGAATCGCCGCCCTTTAACTGAAGGCGTGAATGAGAACGTGCTGTTTCAATGGCAGCAATAAAACTTTGCCAAGCCAGTTGCGGGATAAGAATCAAATGAGGAATGTCCGCAGCATAGTAAAGACTGGCGGGTGACTGCTAAACAACAAGTCAGTGTGCAGGTAAAAAAAACGTATGGAGTGTTGTGCTTTGAGGTTCACCTTGTGAATGCTGAGATCAAGTAAAGCGATATGCGCAGTTTCGGATTTGTTTGCAACAAGTTCCTTTTCATCTTTCTCCTTCAGTAGAAGGGGAGTAGCTAAGGCGTTGAGTTGAACCTGATAAACTGTTTCTTTCGAATTGTTAATTTCTGGAGCCGCATCCAACATTAATGGCGCAAAGAAGTGGAATATCATCACCAAAACGAATATTCTCATCACGTACCTGGAAGCCATTTTCATAATGCGGGAGCCGTTACAAAGATCGTGATATTTTGCTCAGGTTTTAACAATAAACTCATTCATTTTTTTAACGAAGAATCTTCCGGTTAACGGAGTTTTGTTAGGTTCAAAACTCCTTCAAAAAACTCATAAGTTTCCTGATTTCTTTGTCCTGCAATGCCGGGAAATTTGCAATTCTAAAGGATGACGATTTCCATTCGCCATAGCCCTCGCCGAGCAGCAATCCGTTTTGCTTCGCCTTTGTCTTGATTTCTGTCAATTCTCCAGAAGTAGTTATGGGTAAAACTGTGTACGACCGTAAATCCTTATTGGAAATCAAATGATTTAAACTTGACGAGGATGAGAGAAAATCAATCCATTTGTCATATCGTTCCACCACTGTATTCTGTACCTCTTCAATTGACGGCGAATTTTCCATTGTGCGCATAAGCAGGTAAATGCCCAGGACATTTGGCGTGCATGACGTTTGCCACTTTGCCATCATATCAACTAAATATTGCAGGCTGTTGTAGTGATTTCTCTCGTTGATTGATTCCGATTGCTGTAGTGCCTGCGGGGAACAAATCAAAATGCCGAGGCCCGCAGGCAAGCCAAAGCACTTTTGAACGGATGCATACCAGATATCTGCAGATTTGAAATCCAATTTAATTCCAGCCATCGATGACGTGGCATCTACGGCGATCAGGTATGAAGGATTTGTTTTCTTGATTGCCCTGATGATGGAATTGGATACCTGTGTTCCGTTTGACGTTTCATTTTGAGTGAGACAAATAATTCCATCGCGTTGCTCAAAAATCAATTTTTTTGGATCCAGTTTCTCGTTCAGTCCAAACGGCATCGGAACAGCGTGCGGACGCAATCGTTTGGTGTAGTCAAACCATTTTTGTCCAAAGGCACCGTTGTACAAGTGATAACTTCGATCAACAATGAGAGACTGGGCGATTATCTCCCAGCACTCTGTGGCAGATGTCGTAAAAAAAACAGTATAATTCTTAGGTATCCCTAACCTTTGTTTCAGGAATTTGATCGTTTTTTCGGCCATCTGTACAAATTCATCGCTTCTGTGATTTATGCTCATGATGCCTGCCTTAAAAGCATCTTTCACATAAAGTGGAATTTCGTCATAAACACGCGATGGCCCGGGATAAAAGCTTATCATATTCTGCTGGATATCGATCTAAATATACGTTATTGATGTACACGGAAATGCCGTGTGGCTTGTTGTCATGATTGGCGGCAAGACTTTAGTTTATCGCCTTACTTTAAATCAAAGTTGATAAATAAATTTACAGGTTCAGGCGACCTGAATCAGAAAAATATGTTCATTAAGGAATTCCAACTTTGCAAATGACCAAAAGTCCGACATCAACGTACATCCTTATTGGATTAAATGTTCTGGTCTACGCATGGCTGGCGGTTAAGCAACAGAGCTTAATGATGGATACAAATGCCGATGCGCTTGCTATCCTTCACACTGGCGCTAACCTGAATCCGCTTACGCTAGGTGGCGAACCATGGAGGATGATCACTTCCATGTTTCTTCACTATGGGTTGATACACCTGGGCGTAAATATGTACGCTTTGTTCGTGCTGGGAACGTCGCTGGAACCAGCGGTGGGCACGGCCCGCTTCCTCTTAATCTATTTCTTTTGTGGCATCGCTGCAGGAATTGCCAGCCTCGTATTCAATATTTTCACCCCGAGTGCTGGTGCCTCAGGAGCGCTGTTCGGATTGTTTGGTTATCAGCTTGGTGCTGAAGTCATTGGTAATTTCCACGATAGGCAGAAGTTGCTCAGTATCTTTCTGAACTTTGCTGTGTTTATCATCATTAACACTGCCATCGCGTCTGGCGTAAACGTTGATGTAGCAGGGCATATTGGTGGATTTTTTGGGGGAGTTGTATTGGCTGCCTTGCATTTTAAATTGAGGTGGTTTATAAGAAAAGAATTTCTTGCCCTACTTCTCCTGGTGTTGTGCGCGACCTTGTTCGCTTTGCCGAAAGATCAGGTTCAGTATTATCGCATCTTCAAATCAGTATTGGATCTTGATGATCACACAAGCAATCTCTATAAGAATGCAACCAGTGATGCAGAATTAAAGGATAGCCTGGCCGCTACGGTGCCGCGATGGGATTCGATCGCTTCGTCAATTAAAAATTTAAAGAAAGTTCCCGCGGGAGTTGAGGAGGATACATCGACGTTGAACGATTACGCCAGCCTGCGCAAACGCGGAACATACTATCGCGTCAAACTGATCGAACGTGAGTCATACATTTACTACGATAGTATTGAAATTTTGGATGCTGAATTCAAGTCTCTTCCCCGACTCCGATATGTGCTCAACTTCAAAGTGTCAGAGCCGGATGAACCGATCGACACTGTCTCAAATAATATGACGTTGACGCCAGCAAAAGTTTATTATGATTCACATTGGAGAGAGACAGACGATATTTTACTGGCCATGTATTATCGCATAGGAAATAAGGATTCAATTGGCCGTTGGCATGGGGTGGTTGGTGATTACTATAAGAACGGCCTTATCCAGATGAAGGGAAAATATGTGCGCGACATGAAGGATGGGATTTTCATTTATTATTCGGATCGCAAAACGTATCAATCTGCCGGACGATATAAGGAGGAGCGATCTATTGGAAAATGGGAAAACTTTCACTGGAATGGGGCCCTGGAAAGTGAGGTGTATTACGGCGATGAAGTTTACACGGCAAACGTGTTTGATTCGCTGGGTAATCCGCAGGTGGTTAATGGGAATGGAAAATTCCAACAGTGGTATTCAAATGGTCAATTGCGCGAAGAGGGTGAGTATAGAAGTGGAAAGAAGGAAGGGCTTTGGTTTGGCTATCGCCCGGATGGAAAGCCATACTTCAAAGAAGAGTACCGGAATAACAGACTTATCCACGGAGTTTCGCAAGGGGAGGATGGTAGAAGGTATGTCTATGATCATTTGAGTGAATATCCCTTTCCCGTGGATGGCATGCCCGCCTTCAAGAAATACATCGAGGCAAACAAGCGGGTGCCTGAGGGTTCAAAGCATGGTACGGTAAAGCTGGTGTTTTCAATTGGCGTGGATGGTACTACCTGGAATCCTGTCGTTATTCAAAGCGTTTCACCGGAGCATGATCAGGAAGCCATCCGACTATTGAACGAAGGACCGAGGTGGCGGACTTCATTGTTGCACGGACAAGAAAAAGTGCCATCACAGGGTTATATTGAAATTGATTTCTAAAAATTACTCAAATGAAAGACTCATATCGACTGCCTTTGCGCATAACCGTAACGTTAATTTTTGCCCTCGCACTACATGCTGTGCCGGGAATATGTCAATCAAAAAAACAAACCAGTGTTGTTGCGCCGGGAGCAGTGCCTGTGTTGGTGTCTTCTGATTTTGATTTCACCGAAGGACCTGCAGCAGACCGACACGGCAATGTCTATTTTACCGATCAGCCAAATGATAAGATCCTGAAATGGTCAACTGATGGTAAAGTGACTGTTTTTATGGAAGGTGCCGGAAGATCTAATGGTCTTTACTTTGATAAAAATGGTAACCTGTATTCTTGCGCAGACCAGGACAATCAGCTTTGGATGATCGACAAAGATAAAAAGGTGACTGTTCTTGTAAAGGATTTTGAGGGAAAGAAATTGAATGGACCAAATGATCTTTGGGTTGATGGAAGGGGTGGGGTTTACTTTACAGATCCGTTTTATAAAAGAGACTATTGGTCGCGAACAGAAAAAGAAATTGAAGAAGAGAATGTCTACTACCTGTCGCCGGATAAGAAGTTATCTGTCGTTGCATCCGGATTTGTGAGACCCAACGGAATTGTGGGTACTGTTGATGGAAAGAAGCTTTATGTTGCAGATATAAATGCGCGCAAAACTTATGTCTTCAACATCCAGAGTGATGGTACTCTTTCCGATAAGAAATTGTTTGTCGAAATGGGTTCAGACGGCATGACCGTCGACAGCGAAGGAAATGTTTATCTCACCGGCAAAGGAGTAACAGTATTTAATTCCAAGGGAGAACAAATTGAAACAATCAATATTGATGCACCTTGGACAGCCAATCTTTGTTTCGCTGGAAAAGATCGCAAGACGCTCTTTGTTACTGCGAGTAAGTCCGTCTTCACCGTCCAGATGAAAACACCTGGGGGTAAGTAGTAAGTAGTAAGTAGTCGTCACTACCACTTACCACTTACTACTTACCACTTACTGTTTACCTGTTCCCCGGAACTCCAGGCCCAAACATCCCAACACCATCAGCAGCATCAGCCACGAACTAACCATGGTAACTTTATTGCCGATCACGTATGCATCTGGTTTGAAGGAAAATTCAACGGTATGCTTACCCGCTGGAATGGCCAGAGCGCGGAGAACATAATTAGCGCGAACTATTTCCGCTTCTTTACCATCGATAAGAGCAACCCATCCCTTTGGGTAATATATTTCAGAAAAGACTGCAAAACCGTTAGCTTCTGATTGAGTCTCGTATTTCAGATAGTTAGGATTTTGTTCCATAACCGTTATCGTCGCAGCGCTGTCAAAATCAAAATTTCCGACAGTAAATTTTGATCCATCTACTACCGCAGTCTTTTTGGTATCCACTTCACATATCCGCTGCAATTCTTCCGTTGGCGATTTTACTGTGGCAACTTCAGAAACGAACCATGCGTTGCCAAGAGCTCCTGGATTGGCAATCACATTGTCGGCCCCACCACCATACACAAGATACTTTGAGTTAAGCATGTTCATTACACCATATTTTGAGAAATCAACCCCACCCGTCGATGCATCTCTCCTGAATTCATTGATTTCATTGAACAGACAGGAATCAAAGAGATCCTGATATCGGCGAAGCTTGACGGCATGGTACCCGCCAATAGAATTATGGAAATACGAAGTGCGCGCCTCTGTCCATACGCTCTGGGGATCGAGATTCAGAACGCGATAATATGATTTGTCTTTAAGAATTTCCTGGTCCGCTTGCGTTGCAACAAACGCGACTGATTCTCTCTTTCTCTTATACTCGTCTTTCGTAAAATAGCGAACATCCACCACCGCGATGTCGATCAAAATAATAATAATGAAGAGTGAGTAAAATATAATGGATGACACCTTGTTCCATAGTTCAAAGTACAGGGCAACGAAAGCGAGTGCTATGAAAATCAGGGAGCGAAATGCATCGCTTCTCAGCAAAGCTTTTCGATCGTCCGCAAGTGCATTGAGGAACCAGGGCGGCAGCACCTCTTCACCGTCTCTTACGAAACCCAGCATACCTGCAAAGAGCAAGAAAAAGAGGCAGATCCCGCCGACGATCCCGAAGGCAGTGAGAACTTTTTTCTTTGTTATTTTCGTCAATCCTTGTTGAATGATTTTTTCCATGCCCATAAATCCTAAAAGCGGCATGCAAAAAAGTATGATGATCACCGTAAAGGTAACTGACCTGAATTTGTTGTACCCTGGCAGAAAATCAAAAATGAAATAATTGAACGACGTGAAATTGCTTCCCCATGTCATCATTAAAGCTAGAACGCAGACCGGTACCGTCCACCAAACATGTTTTTTGTCGGCGAACATTATTCCGACAACAAACAGGAAAACAATTATTGCACCCGCATAATACGGAGCGGGTGTTATCGGTCCCCAATAAGCGCCGGAGTAATATGCCAGCTGATTCACCATTTGTTCATCCGTTTGCTGGGACAGTACGTTGTATGTCTCACTTTCGCGATCCTGAACCAACAAGTTTCTGCTGCTTCCTCCATAATAGTTTGGGATCAACAATGTCATTGGTTCGTCTATCGCATAGCTGTATCGGAAGGCGTATGATTTGTCTAGGCCACCCGTCTCCTCGGATGTTGGAGAGACTAACTCAGATTTTCCGCGAGAATAGGTGCTGTACTCCTGCACAGCCCACATGGGTCCGAGGAACGTACCGATCGCGATGATCCCTGCGGGCATCAGCCACGCCATTGAAACGAAAAATTCGGAGGTGCGCTTGGCTCTAAAGAACATGACAAGCTGGACTATTCCATAAGCCACGAGGATCATCAAAAGGTAATAGGTGATCTGCACGTGATTTTCTCTGAAGTGGAGCGCCAGCCCGGCCGTTGTGACACCCATCCCCAGGATCTTTTTGTTAGAGAAGACGAGGTGAACACCTGCCATAACGAGAGGCATAAATGCAATGGCACCAATGCGGGAATTGTGGCCGGCACTAAGTCCGATGATAAGATGCGACGACACTCCAAACGCTAACGCTCCCGCTATTGCAAGGTAAGGCCTTACACCAAATGCCAGGAGCATGATATAGTAACAAACGAACGCCAGATAAATATTGCAAATGGGATGTGGTAGCTTGAACGACAGTATCCCTTTTAAAATATCGACCGCCTGGTTGCTCCATTTAACATTTACAAGGTATCCAGGCATTCCGCTGAACATCGACTGCGTCCATAATGGCTCCTCCCCGGTCTTGTCCCTATAATCCCGCATTGCTTTTGATGAACCTTCCCACTGGGTGATATCTGACTGGTCTAACTTCTTATTGTCGAAGAATATTGGATTGAAAAAAAACAGAGTGACGATGAGAAAAACTCCAACAGCAACCGCATGTGGAAGAAC
>JAEZBX010000071.1 GCA_023412765.1 Bacteroidota bacterium | reverse complement strand
ACCGTTTTCGTGAAAATATTCGTCATGTACTTTAAATAACATTCAAAAAGATCGCTTTTTTTGCCGCTGGCAAGCGGTTTTTCAGAAATAAAAAAAATCTCTTTGATTATATTAAAAGTTAGCAGATCAGTCGCCGTTTAATAAAATCACCAGATCCAGTGATCTGAAACTGCGTTTAAAGAATTTCACCCAGCATTAAAAATCCTTACACTATGCAAGAGGTTATCGGATGGATTGGAGCATTTTTATACATCGTAGCATATTTTTTGGTGAGCGTAAAAAGGATACAGGCACATCATCTGACATTTCAACTACTGAATATTTTGGGAGGCGTGTGTCTTATTGTTAACTCCCTGCGACAATCCGACTATCCAAGTGTTTTTACCAATGGCGTATGGGCAGCGATTGGTGTTTTTGCGATCTATTACAATAAAAAAAAGTAAAAACAATCTGAAAAAAATTGCTTTTTTAAGCTATGCATTCCATAGCTGATCCTCTTCTTTTTATTACCAGACCAGTCTTTTATGACTAGTAAAAAAGAACAAGCCCAACTCGACATTTTAGAAACTCTAAGAATCAGTGCACCGACACTTCGCCATAAGATTGTAACACTGGGATTTGATGCTTTTATCGATAGCGTAGTGCAAGTAATCAGGCAAAAAGACACTGATGGTAAAGTGCACTACTTTGAATCAACACAGGCCTTTGGTGAATACATTGTAGAGAAAGGTCACAAAAGTTTTTCCCTCGAAATGGAAGAAATTACCACTAAACTCGGTGGAAACATGCCCATCATGGCAAATGCTGTAGCACAAATGGGCCCAAAGGTATCTTGCATCGGTCCGATGGGAAAAACTGATATCCATCCCGTGTTTGTACCCATGCAAAAAAATTGCAAGCTGTACAGTTATGCAGATCCAGGTTTCACCAAGGTACTTGAATTTGCAAGTGGGAAAATTATGATGGCAGAAATGACGGGACTGAATAATATTCCATGGGAGTTCATTCGTGATAGTGTAGGCATCAATACGTTCCGCGATCTTTTTTCTCAAAGTGATCTTATCGCCATGCTCAATTGGAGCGAGCTTGACAACTCTACGGCTATCTGGCGAGGTTTGCTTAAAGATGTGCTTCCAAGTACTGCGTCAAACAGGCATATCGGATTTTTTGATCTGTCAGATTGCTCAAAGAGAGAACCTCATTCTATTGCAGAAGCATTAAGTCTGTTATCGGATTTTTCACAGTATTGGGATATCGTTTTCAGTCTCAATCTGAACGAAGCAACGATCGTTTCGAATGTTTTAGGAATGGAAAGCACAGGGCACAGTGACATTAAGAAAATGTGTGACTACATATTTGAAAAACTTAGTGTACATACTGTAATTATACACACCTCAAAAAGCTCCGTAGCCAGGGATCCTTTCGGACTATCAAAAGAGAACAGCTTCTTTTTAAAACAACCTGCTATTTCAAGCGGAGCCGGCGACAACTTCAACGCAGGTTTTGCTACTGGCAGGCTCATGCAGCAGCCAACAAAAACTTGTCTCGCAATGGGTAACGCGACCTCAGCGCTGTACATGCAATCTGCCAAAAGCCCGTCGATAGACGAGGTGATAGAATTCCTCGCTAAGAATTCGTCATCATAGAATCTTACTAACGACTAATTGCCAATCTTTGCACGGTCAAACCCGGAATCAGACTATGGAAACAAGAATTTTTAAGGATTACGAAGAATTGTCAGATACGACAGCAGACGCGATACTCACCGTCGTGAAAAATAATCCCATGGCAATGCTATGCCTTGCTTCTGGCGACACTCCACGGTTGGCCTATTCGATTGCCGCAAAAAGAGCCCAAAAAGAAAACGTAGATTTTTCCAGGTGTACATTTGTAGCGTTGGATGAATGGATGGGGATCCCACCCGACAACGAAGGAAGTTGCCAGTTTTTCCTCAGACATTATTTATTTAATCCGCTTAATATTCCTGAGAAAAACATCAACTTTTTTAATGCATTGTCCACCAACCCTGAAGAGGAATGTAAAAAAATGAATGATGTCATCGCCAGAAAAGACGGACTAGATCTCATGATCGTCGGTATCGGTATGAATGGCCACATTGGTTTTAATGAGCCGGGACAGCCATTTGACCAATATGCCCATGTAGTGGATCTCGATGAAACCTCAACAACTGTGGGGCAAAAATATTTTCGCGAATCGACCCAGCTTTCTAAAGGAATTACCCTTGGGTTGCGACATATGCTAGAGGCAAAAAAAGTTTTGTTGATCGCCAGTGGACTGAAGAAGGCAGAAATTATTAAGAAGACAATGGATGAGGAAATTAGTCCGAAAGTTCCGTCCACGTCGATCAGAAATCATCCGAACGGATACGTAATGCTTGACAGAGAAGCAGCGTCCCTCCTCTCTTAAGAGGTATAGGGTATAAGGTATCGGTTGACATGCCTGCTTCTGTCAACTTGGTTACGGGGCGACTGATATATTTCTTTTTAGACGAACGTTGGGCTTATTGGTATTCAGTCACAAATGTCTTTTCCGTTCCCTAGTTTAGAATTACTTTGTGTCGGTCCCAACCTAAAAGTTGGGACAGGCACTTACTAACTGCCTAACCTATCAGTACAAATTATTCACATGATTTATCGCAAACTCATTCCGCTTACTATCCTTACCATTGTTCTCATTGGATGCGGTTCACAAACACAAAACACTCCGAAAGCTTTATTCATTATCGTTGATGGCATACCTGCCGATGTGATCGAAAATATCAACCCTCCTACAATTGACGAAATCAAGAATGTCGGTGGATACACACGATCATACGTGGGCGGGACAAAAGACTCTTATAACCAAACACCTACCATTTCTGCTCCGGGATATATGTCTGTTGTCACTGGCACGTGGGGCAACAAACACAACGTCTGGGATAATGACGTAGCTGATCCTAACTATAATTACTGGAATATTTTCCGCATTGTTGAAGAAACAAAACCTGCCTTGCAGACTGCCATCTTTTCAACCTGGGAAGACAACCGGACAAAGCTTCTGGGAGAGGGTCTTGAACAAGCTGGGTCTCTTCAATTGGACTACAAATTCGATGGATTGGAACTCGACACAGTGAAGTATCCGCACGATAGCGAGTCCGATTACATTCTCAAAATTGACGAGGCAGTTTCGGAAGAAGCGGCTCGTTACATTACAACGGAGGGTCCAGACGTTTCTTGGGTTTATTTACAATACACAGATGATATGGGCCACCGGTATGGCGATAGTCCTAAGTTTCATGATGCTATAAAAAAGGCTGACGCAAACATTGGAAAAATATGGGCTGCTATTAAGAATCGACAACAAAAATATTCTGAGGATTGGCTCATTGTCATTACCACCGACCATGGTCGCGATGCCGCGACAGGAAAACATCACGGTGGTCAGTCAGATCGCGAACGCGATACATGGATTGTCACGAACAGTGCTGCTATTAATGAACGATTCAAGTCGGCGGCAGTAGTGGACATCCTTCCATCAATTTTGAATCATCTCGGGGTATCCATCCCGCCGAATATACAAGGCGAGGTTGATGGTGTACCGTTCATCGGTAAGATTGATCTTGCCGACCTGAAAGCAGAAAGAAATGGTGACACTGTATACCTTCAATGGAAAAATTTTAATGCTCGGGATACGACGAAAGCCGAGGTATTCTTCACGGAAACAAACTTCTTCAAAGACGGCAGTTCAGATGACTACCAGAAGGCTGGAGAAGTGTTTCTTAAGGACGAAAAGTTTACTTTTGCTTTGCGCAGCGATTCAACCTTTGCTAAGGTCGTTGTTAAAGGTCCACACCATTGCGCAAATGTGTGGTTAAGCGAACCAAAAAATAGTTTCTAAAACTCTAATGAACAGCGCCATGAATATTTCACGAAAAGAATTCCTTGCCAGGACTTCTGCACTGGCTGCGGCTTCAATACTGACTCCACTGGCTTTTCATGCAAAACAATTTGGGGTTGCGAATAAGATCAAGGTTGGAGTGATTGGTTGTGGTAGCGTTTCAGGGCAGTACTTGCCTCACCTTTCGAAATCTCCCTTCGTTGAACTGGTGTCAACCTGCGACATCAGACCTGAGCGTGCGAAACAAGCCGCCGAGAAATACAACATTCCCAATCACTATCCACACATCGACCAAATGTTGAAAGGCGCCAAGTTTGATCTTATGGTAACGCTTACCGACATGCAGGAACATGGTCGTCTCAATAAGCAGGCAATCATGGCTGGCCGACACGTGTGGAGTGAAAAACCATTGGCAAATACATATAAAGAAGGGCGTGAACTCCTTGACCTTGCAAAAAGTAAAAACTTAAGATTATGGGGTGCTCCGGCTGTAGTAAATAGTCCCCAATTCGCGTTTATGGCCAAAGCGATAAACGAGGGAAAGCTCGGTAAAATTGCTGCGGCCCACGCCCACTACGGACATCTTGGACCACACTGGTCAGCATTCTTCTATGAGAAAGGCGGTGGTAGTATGCCCGATCTTGGCGTTTACAATTTTGGAACTTTAACAGGGCTGCTTGGTCCTGCAAAATCGGTGGTGGCCATGACCAGCATAATTCTGCCGGAGCGCGAAACTGAAAACAAAGGCAAGGTAAAAGTGGAGGCAGAAGACAACGCTATGGTACTTATGGAACATGCTAATGGTGTGATCTCCCATGTACAATGCGGATTTAATTATTTTGATCCTTATGGGCACGAAGGCTCAGGACAGGACCGTCCCACCATTTCAATTTGGGGACGTAATGCGAACATGAATCTTGTCGGTTACGACTGGGCCCCTTTTGGTGTAGATATGGCAACCGTTGAGAATGAAAAGACTGTCCGATATGTTCCTGACCCTGGCGAATATGTCTGGCAACAGGGAGCTTCTGTCATTGCTGAGAGTTTATCGACGGGAATTGAGCCGCTTATCAATGTAGAACATGCGCTTCACGTCCTGGAAGTCATGCAAGCCGCACGCGAATCGCAAGAAACTGGTAAACGCGTTAAACTTCAATCGACTTTTCCGTATCCTGTAATTAAATAGTTTAAAGTTTGAGGTTTAAGGTTTAAAGTTGTTTTTCATAGAACGCGTAACCTCAACTTCAAACCTCAAACCTGAAACCATTGATATAATACCACGGTCTCTTTTATAGGTTGGCAACGGATGGAATGAAAGTTATTATTACATTAGCTTTCAATAGAACCCTAACCTTAAAAAAGATCCTATGAATTCACGTCGCGGCTTCTTACAAAAAATCTCTGCTTCAGCATTAGCGCTACCATTTTTACCCTCAGTTAGTCTTGCAAAAAATCCCGTTCCCGAAGTTCCGTATCAGGGGCCGGTATTAAAAGTTGCCATTATGGGATTGGGAAGCTATGGAACACGGGTAGCGGAAGCGATGCAATCGAGTAAGATGGCAAAGCTGACAGGCGTAATCAGCGGCACACCGTCCAAGATAAAAGACTGGCAGGCAAAGTATAATATTCCGGAAAAGAACTGTTACAACTACGAGAACTTTGATCAGATAAAAAATAATAAAGACATTGATGCAGTTTATATCATTACCCCCAATGCCCTTCACAAACCACAGGCTATACGCGTAGCACAGGCAGGTAAACATGTGATCTGTGAAAAACCTATTTCCGTAAATGCTGCTGATGGTCAAGCAATGGTCGATGCGTGCAAAAAAGCAAATGTCAAATTTCTTGTTGGATACAGAATGCATTTTGAGCCAAAGACACTCGAGATCATTCGCATGAGAAATGCAGGAGAGTTTGGAAAGGTTTTATTTTTCCAGGGCCTTTGCGGGTTTAAGATTGGTGACCCCAATCAGTGGCGATTGAATAAAGAATTGGCAGGTGGCGGTGCAATGATGGATATTGGAATATATGCAGTGAACGGTTCCAGGTATATGATTGGTGAAGAACCGATTTGGGTTACTGCCCAGGAAACCAAAACAAATCCAGAAAAATTCAAAGAAGGTGTTGATGAAACCATAACGTTTCAACTCGGCTTTCCCGGAGGAGCAATAGCCTCGTGCTTGTCAACTTACACGATGAATAATCTTGACCGTTTCTTCCTGAACGGTGATAAGGGATTTGCTGAAATGCAACCCTCGACAGGATATGGTCCAATCAAGGCACGAACGAATGCCGGAGAACTAACTCACGAGCACGTTACTCACCAGACTGTGCAGATGGACGAAATGGCTGCCATTATCTTACAAGGTAAAAAGCCTATTGTACCCGTTGACGGCGAAGAAGGCGTTAAAGACTTAAAGATTATGGATGCTATTTATCGCGCAGTTAAAAGCGGAAAGAAGGAAAATTTGAGCCTTTAGGAATAAGTTTAAGGTTTAAGGTTTAAAGTTTAAGGTTTCGGTCGAGCCTCGTTCATCTGGTCGAAGAAAGAGTATAAAACCCAATTGAACCTGACAAGCTGCATCGCATCATGATCAGGACGCAACTTTAAACCTTAAACCTTAAACTTTAAACTAACCTTAGGTTTCGCTCAAGCCTCGTTCATCTGGTCAGAGAAAGAGTATAAAACCCAATTGAACCTGACAAGCTGCATCGCATCAGGATCAGGACGCAACTTTCAACCTTCAACCTTAGACTTTAAACTAACCTTAGGTTTCGCTCGAGCCTCGTTCA
>JAEZBX010000045.1 GCA_023412765.1 Bacteroidota bacterium | reverse complement strand
TCTGAAACCTAGACTCTTAAATTTTTTGAAGTTCTCCTTTTTTCAAAGTAAATCTTCGTTCTAGCAAAATAACCAAAGGTCATTCTGCCGGTCCGCTATCAATTATCATCCATTCAAAGAACGTGTTAACTATGGACACCGTCCATTTAGTTAGCTGTGAATTTTGCCCTGTTTTCAAAGGCAGATTCCGTATTTGCTCTGCTTAATTTGCCAAACCCTTCCGGCTTGACAGTGCACAATTTTCATTTTGGGAGTGCAAAGGTAATTGATTTAAACACACTTCCCAATAACTTTAAAAATCTTTTTGAAATAGATTTCGCGCCGGCTAGTAAAATGGAAACCGTTTGAAAATGGTTCCATGAACACAAAATTCTTTCAATAAAAAGAAAAAAATTTATGCTAAACCTTCGGCCTCTTAAATAATGGAACTGTACTGCAAGGCTCTCCAAACATTATACTATTTGCAAAAGGTCTCAACCTATCG
Source organism: Bacteroidota bacterium (assembly GCA_023412765.1). Taxonomy (GTDB): domain Bacteria; phylum Bacteroidota; class Bacteroidia; order Cytophagales; family Cyclobacteriaceae; genus Chryseolinea. The sequence goes on along the minus strand of JAEZBX010000045.1, from coordinate 9,445 downwards.
GCAACATCAACATAAATAGCAACAGGCACATCCACTTTGCTGCATCCCTTTACAACTACCTTCGCATCCTTGAATGAGGACCAGTCAATTTTGCTTAAAGCGATTCGATAATTTTCAATCTCTAAATCAGTCAACGAACCAAAAACTACTCGCTTAGCAAATGGCTTCAGCGCAATTGCCAAAAGCATATACGCCCACGTAGGGACGATTGCGTCTGTGCTACAAACAATCGCAACAAACTTATTTTCAAACTGCGTCCAATCAAAATTTTTAATGAACTCCCTGAACGGCTTCTCTCGTAGCACCAACCCTTCGTATAGCTGGTCTTTAATGTCCAACAAAATTCTTTCGCCCGGTTCATAAAATTCCTCGAGATCGAATGTAACCAGCGGGCTGTTGGCAACCTTATTTATTATTTGTTCCTGTTCGTTCATTGTACTTCAAACAATAATATCAATCAATTCCGTTCAGACGCCTACTGGTTTTCTAATAAAAAATTCCTTCAAATACGACGGCACGAATTGAATTACGTCCTCGAATTTTCGCTGCTGAAATTTAGCATACGCCAAATCACCAAGGTGAGATGCAACGGGATTGATATTCTCAAGAAATCTTGCGTTTTCGTGCTGTATCACGGACTTACACTTAGCCGCACCGCTTCCAAAGAAAACGACAGGTCTCTCATCAAGATAGCTTGCAAAACTTTCGTTGTCGATTACTTTCGCCTGTACCGGCTCAATTTCCTCCAGATCACGTCCAAAAATCTGGCAATAGACTTCCATTCTGCGCGCGTCGATCATGGGGCAGTACAACACATTATCCGGATAAAAACCGTGCACGATAGTTGTCATGGCCTGTAACGTCGGAACCGCGATCAACGGAATGTCTAGTGCATAACATAATCCTTTTGCCAACGAGGTGCCAATACGCAGACCCGTATATGATCCAGGACCGGATGAGAGTGCAACAGCCTTGACCTTATCAAGCGATGTGTCCGAAAGCTTCGTGACTTCCTCAACAAGAATTCCGAGCTTCGAGGCATGCGAATACTCCTGATGGACCTCTATGGCAGTCAACAGTTTCCCCTCACTGTGCAGGGCCACTGAACAAACTGGCGTCGACGTTTCAATGCTTAAAATGATTGCCATCTGATTGTACCCCGAACCAAGGTGCGATGAGCCGTTAAAATTAATCCTATTTTGTCAAGTTAGAAAAAAAGGAATAGGGAATAAGGAGAGGTCGCAGGGTGCGCACCATTACCCTATTCCTGTATTCCTTCCTTCAAAACTTTTCATAATATGACAAAGTAGGATTAATTAATGGACAGCAATTTACGATAACTGGCGGGATCGTTCAGGACCTTTCTAGCTTCCGCAATAGCCTTATCTTGTTTTAGAAAAATTTGTGCCTGTCCTTTATAAAGGTCGTAGTGGAAACCGATTTGCTCACTAATTACCTCCATAATCTCAGTTTTATAATTTTTGATATCATTGGTTTCGCCAGCGCGCACTTTTTTCATCAATGCATCAAGCTCATCTTCGAGTTGTTCACGGTAAAGTTCTTTTTCGGCAGCTTCAATTAATTTTTTTACGTCGTCTTCAAGGGGCGCGGTGTAGGAAAACTTTTGAGTTTTTACAAACGATAGGAAGTCCTGAAAATCCTTCTCCGTAATATGGAAAGATCGCAGGTCGGGTTTCACGGGATGTTCAGCACAATATTTTGATGCAAACTCAAATACCAATCCGGCATTGATCAATGCCGATGTAATTGCTCCAACATACTCGTCTTCAACTTTAATGTCAGGATCAAGTCCGCCACCGTCGAAAACCTTTCTTCCACCTTTAGTCTTATACTCCACTTTTAAGGAATCAGCATAACGTTCCACTGTTCCATCCTCTTTCCTGTGAGCATAATCCATTGCTTGTATGCATCTACCACTCGGTATATAATATTTTGCGGTCGTCACCTTCAACTGAGAATTGTAAGCCAGCGGGCGCGTGGTTTGCACCAGGCCTTTGCCAAATGTTCGCTGACCAATGAGTAGCGCACGATCATAATCCTGCAAGGCTCCGGCAACAATTTCTGAGGCAGAAGCACTGCCTTCGCCAACCAGCACAACCATCTCTACATTTTTGTCGATTGGCTGATTTAATGTCTTGTAACTCTTATTCCATTCTTCAACCTTGCCCTTTGTCGACACTACTTCCAGACCTTTATCAATAAACAAACTGACAACATTGACCGCTTCGTGCAGCAGGCCACCGGGGTTGTTTCGCAAATCAAGAATGAGTTTGTTAGCACCGCGCTGCTTAAGGTTGCGCACAGCGTCGGAAACTTCGCGCGATGCGCCAGGTGTAAAGTCGTCCAACCTGATGTACCCTATTCCTGAATCCACAATATCATAGTAAGAAAGGTTGGTAATGCTAATTTTTTCGCGCATTACTTTGTACGTTGTAGTTTCAGATTTTCCTGCCTTTCTGATTTTCAACTCCAAAGCAGTTTTTGGAGGACCTTTTAGCAATGAGCTGATTTCTACAGGACTTTTGCCCTGAATATTTTTTCCGTCGACGGCGAGTATCTCATCTCCAACCCGGATGCCGGATTTGTAAGCAGGGAAATCTATATAAGGGTGGGTAACTACAACTTTTTTATTTACGACACCGATGAGCGCTCCGATTCCGCCGTACTGGCCGGTAGTAGTGATCTGGAATGACTCAAGCTCGTCTTCTGGGATATAGTCTGTATAAGGATCCAGCGATGCCAGCATTCCCTCAATACTATGCCGGATAATTTTTTCAGGATCAATTTCATCGACATAATAAGCATTCACCTCTTTGAAAAGAGTGGCAAAAATATCAAGGCTCTTAGCAATGTCGAAATACTTTTCCGCAGGTTTTCGGAATGCGAATGCAACAACAGTCAATAAGAGTACAACGACCAGCCATTTAATTCCTCTCCACATATTCCAAGCGTTTGAAAGTCTTTAGAAGTCTTTCCTGAATTTGCGCTGTAGGCAAGATCTCTTTTACACTGTAAATATAAGCAATGGCTAACTTGTTTTGCCCGGGCAGCAGGTTCTTATTTAGGCGGTATGCCTCCCGAATCCGGCGCTTGATAGAATTACGATCGACGGCTCTTTTGAAAGTCTTTTTCGAAACAGAAATCAAGACCTGATGAGTGGTGGCCTGCAGATCAGGGTTCTGCATAAAGAAGACCTTAAAGGGGTATAAATAAAAAGAGGAACCCTTTTCGAAGAGTTCCTGGATAATTTTTTCCTTAGAGAGTCTTTCCTCCTTCCTGAACGTAAATTTCCCCATGATTGAAGTTAATAAATTCTCCTTCAAGGGGTAAAACAGCCCGAAAAGAGAATTATTTGTGCTTAAGCGTCTTTTCGCTTGAGACAGTTAGTTTCTTACGACCATTTCTCCTGCGATTTGCAAGCACCCTGCGGCCGTTGGCGGTAGCCATTCTTTCACGAAATCCGTGTTTATTCTTTCTTTTTCTCCGGGAAGGCTGAAATGTCCGTTTCATCTCGTTCGATATTAAATTCTAAAAAGGGCTGCAAAGATGACGAGGATTTTCTGGATTTACAAACCGGGTGCCCGTTTTGGTCGTCAATGCCTGGCGAGTTCTTGCAAAATCTGCCTCGCCTGGCGGGTATCCAGCCTGGGGCCAAACTGCGTCACGACACGGGATGAGGCCAGAGAAGCCAACTTTCCTGCTTCTGCAAAGCTATGCTGATGGGTTATTCCGTACAGAAATGCACCGGAAAACATGTCGCCTGCACCATTTGTATCTACTGCTCCCACCTTATATGGTTCAATGTTTATAAAAGTGTCCCCATCAAAAATGAGTGCTCCATTGGCACCGAGCGTTATGACAAATTTTTTCGCCGCTTGTTTGAGCTTCTCGCGCGCATCCGAAATGGTTGAGGTTCCGGTAAAAATTAAAGCCTCCTCATCGTTGCAAAATAATAAGTCTACACTCGCTCCGACGATTTCTTCGACCTGCTTACTGAAGTACTTTACCATACTAGGATCTGAAAACGTTAGCGCAACGTCAACCTTGTTAGCCTCCGCTGTATGCTTCGCTTCTTTTATAGCGTCCAGACCTTTTGGACTTGCCACAAGGTAGCCCTCTAAATAAACGATGGATGAATTCTTGATCGATTCTATATCCAATTGCTTGGTCGAAAGAAAAGAACTGACGCCCAAAAATGTGTTAAGCGTTCGATTAGCATCAGGCGTTGTCATTACAAGGCATCGGCCGGTAAGGCCAGCAGGACAGTCTTCATACTTGAGGTTGGTGTCAACACCATTCCACCTCAAATCGTCAAGAAAAAATTTCCCGAGATCATCTTTTGCAACCAGAAGGGAATAAAAACTCTTCCCTCCAAATTGATTCACAGCTACTACCGTATTTGCAGCCGACCCTCCCCCGCTCATTTTACTTTTCTGCATGTCGATTGCGGACATCAGCTCAGACTGGCGCTTTTCATCGACAAGGGTCATCACACCTTTCTCAACGTTGTTCTTTATAAAGAAGTCGTTATCAACTTCGGTAACGATATCTACGATGGCATTACCGATGCCATATACATCATACTTTTTCATTCAAAAAATTTTGCAATGATACCATAAGATAATCGGAGTGTATACTAATGAGCAATTTTTTTGAATGACCAAGGAAGGCTAAGGCCGTTGAATATTTAACGTCATCTTATACTTACGCGCGCGATCGGGATAATCGGTGATGAAACCATCGACACCCATACCTTTTAGCGAAAGCATATCAGAGACTTCATTCACAGTCCAAGGGATAACGCGTATTCTTTGAGAACGTAGATATTGAACCTTATTTCTCGTGAGAAGTTTGAAATATGGGCTGTAAACGTGCGGCTTAAACCCAAGATCCTGAAGATTGCTCTCAATTGACTTTGTGTTTTCAACCAATGCCGACAACCTGATTTGCGGATATTTTTTGTGCCAGTATCGCAAAACCCTGAAATCAAAAGACTGTATTACCACCCTTTCAAGCGGAAGGTATTCATCGACCAGCTTGTAAACCAGGTCCGAAAATTCCTCGATCGGAGGGTGAAATTTTTTTTCGCCGCCTGCTGTGCTTTTGATTTCGATGTTATAATCTACCTCATACATCGCGTAGCTTTTAATGTGATATTCCACAGCAGCAATAACGTCGCTAAGCAATGGTTTTGTAGTCACCATTTTTGTCTGTCGCGGAAAGTTCTTGTTACCCATGGAACCACAATCATATTTCTTGACTTGCTCGTAGGTCAGATTATAAATATTTAATTTCTTTTCGTCTTTCTCTGCTATTGCGTTACCAACTGAATCCTGGCAGATACTGGCTGACATCCATGGCTCATGTGAAACGATAACACGTTTATCTTTTGTTATAACGACATCCAGTTCCAAAGTTGTTACGCCTGAATCGAGCGCAAGCAAAAATCCGGGAATGCTGTTCTCGGGCATGATACCTCTCGCACCGCGATGGCCCTGAACATCAAACTTTGGAATGTATTGTGAATAGCAGGGAACAGCTAAAATAAACAGAAAGGAGAAAATTGAACGATGAGTCATAAACAAAGATAGCTTTGCCGGCATCAAGCTACAACAATGTGTCGTTCAATTTTCGAATGCTTGATAAATGAACTGACGATGATTAACACTAAGGCGGGAGTGTATCTTACAACGTAGAGATATACGCAGTTGCAACTGGGCAGTCCAAAAAGTTCAGTACGACGTGGGTAATACAGGATTCGAACCTGTGACCCCTACCCTGTCAAGGTAGTGCTCTAAACCAGCTGAGCTAATTACCCGTCGGACCTTGCAAAAAAATGAAGTGACCCCGGAGAGATTCGAACTCTCGACCCATTGATTAAGAGTCAATTGCTCTACCAGCTGAGCTACGGAGTCAATTTTAAGGATGCAAAGTAAACATTTGACTACCACGTGTACAAATCTATTTTTGTATTAGTGACGAATACATTGGTATACCAATGTGGCTGGCATGTTAATCAAAATATCGCGCAAATGAATATTGAACCAAACCAAGCGGAATACTGGATTGACCGTTTGGGTCTGACAGCCCATCCGGAAGGGGGATTTTACAAGGAAACGTATCGTTCAAGTGAAAATATTCAGGTATGCGGACTTCCTTTCAGGTTTGGTTCTCCACGAAGTTTCTCTACCGCAATATATTTTCTGTTGAGATCTGTTGATAAATCGCGGTTCCACAGGATTAAATCTGATGAGCTATGGCATTTTCACTTAGGCTCTTCCCTTAACATTTATGTATTGCAAAACATGCAGCTTTCCATTTTTAAGCTGGGCAGCGATATTGATAATGGAGACTCCCTTCAAGTCACCATACCTGCAAATTGCTGGTTCGCAGCAAAGATATCATCCCCAAATACCTTCACCCTGGCAAGTTGCACTGTAGCCCCTGGCTTTGACTTCAAAGATTTTGAGATGGGTGATCGTCAGCAATTGTTGCAGGAATTTCCATCACATGCCGATGTAATCAAAGAGCTATCTTAGTTAATCCTAGTTTGTCAAGCCATAAGATGGAATAGGGAATAGGGAATAAGGAAAGGTATAAGGTATAGGGTATAGGGCTTGAGGAGTTACAAATCCAAAAGCGTAGCCATGCGGCTGCGGAGCCAAGTCAGGATCAATTACTGTTGCACTAGGCGACGAAGTACAAAATTGTAGCTCTTCTCAAAGCACTTAATTGGAAGTTGACAAAGTAGGATTAACTTAACTATAACTAGTAACTTAATATCCTTTCATAACAACAAGTTTTCTAACTACTCGTCCAACCTCTGCATTCAAAATCACATAATAAATACCGGGTCTTAAGGTTGTTGCATCCAACAAAACATCATGCTTGCCGGCGGTAACGAATCGACTGAATTCAATAAGGTTCTCTGCCAAAATGTTAATCAATCGGACAGAGACAGTTTGAGGCTTCTTCAAAGAAAATTGCAGGCTACAATAATTTCTTGTCACTGGATTCGGAAAAATGGTTACATCACCTAATGAAATATTTGTTTCATCAGCACCAACGGTAATTGAAAAATTTCCTGTAAGCTGGAGGTCATCTGCTGGTGTTTGAATTATTTGAACTATTTCTCCGCCGTTGGACCATGCTTCAAACTCAAACTCATGACCGTTCATAGTTTGAGGTGTTTCGACTTCGAATGTTCTTTTCATTCCTTCCACGCTTAAAAATTCAACTGGTGTCGAAAATGGTTGTCCATCGATGGTTACTGTCAACCCTGGCGGCTCGGTGTTTACGGAAATCATAGATTTTCTCGGTAGTATTCTTACAGAATCAATGCCAGTAAGACCCTTTGAATCGGTTACCGTCAATAGAATTGTGTACCAAACATTATCCGATGTTTCCCCTTCATTTGGAATAAACAAACTCCCGTTTACAACCCCTGGGATAGACGGTTGATCGTGCTTGTGTGTATCATGATGAAAATCGATTTGCCATTGAAATGCCTCGGGTGACAACTCGCCGTCTTCAGGATCTGATCCAGTTCCCGAAAACATTATTTCAGTACCAGCGGTGTATAATGAACTGTCGGTAGGGGAAGTAATTGTGGCGGTAGGTCGGGCATTGTTGACAACAGTAAGGTTAGCAGCATTGCTCGTAATATTTCCAACCGAGTTTGAAATAATTACACGATACTCACCTTCATCCGTAGGAGTGGCAACAAATGAGTACGACGCATCCGTTGCACCGGGAATGTCAGCACCATCTTTCTGCCATTGGTATTGGAAAGGCGTACTTCCCATGCAGCTTACAGAAAAAGTCGCCAATTCCCCTTCGGCAACTGTCTGCGCCGCAGGATGCTGTGTGATATAAGGAACAGTCGTTTCATTATAAATGATCTTATAAAGAGCGCCAGCGCCTCTGCTCAGATAGTACAAGTTTCCATCACTTCCAACCGACAGCGCGACCCCACTTGTAGCTATTGTTGTTGCAAAGGATGACCTAGGTACGGCTGCTACCGATACATCCAGATAGTTTATCCATCGATTACAATAATCCTGTATGAAATATTTATTGAAATATGTAGCGGGGTAATTCGTTGACGTCGGGTAAAAAAATACACCTCCCGTTATCGCACAACCATTTCCATCACCCGACGCGCGAGGGTAGGCATAAATCGGATTGGTAAGCGCAGGATAGGTGGCAGCATTGAATTTTCCCTCTGTCGTTGGCCATCCAAAATTTTTCCCACCCTCAGTGGCATCATTTACTTCCTCCCATGAACTTTGGCCGACATCGTTAACTAATATTCTTCCGCTTTCAGGATGAATAGAGAACGTGAATGGATTGCGCAGGCCATAAGCCCAAACTCGCTTTCGCTGTTCACTGCCAGTGGTAAATGGATTGCCTTCGGGTACACTCCCGTCGTTGTTGATGCGTAAAATCTTTCCATGATATGTATCCAAATTCTGAGCATATGCGGAATTAGCATTTTCACCAATTGCAACATACAGCTTGCCATCTTTGCCAAATTGCATAGCCCCACCGTTATGATTTGTTGCATTGCTCAATGGATCGAGTTCGAGTAGAATAAATTCGCTATCTGCTAATACAATGTCTCCATTAGCTGTAAAACGACTGACACGGTTATGCGGTGGTGAGCCTGGAACAGTATAGTAGAGATATACATATTGATTTGTTGTAAAGTCCGGATCTAACACAATACCAATCAGCCCTCGTTCTCCGGTCGAGCTTACTGTTAGTTGAATAAAGGGAGTGGGCAGAAGTGCTCCGTTTTTGATTACACGCAACCTACCGCCCTGCTCAGCTACGAAGATCCGTCCATCGGGTGCGAATGCCATCGCAGTCGGGTTGGCGATGTTATTTGTCACCATGACCTGCGCAAAGTTCGCCGGATATGTCTGACCACAAACAATATGCGTCAGTCCGAAGAAAAGCACGCCAAGGAATGTGCAGTAAAGCTTTTGCATATCAGATAAGCTTTGAAAAATATAAGTCCTGCCGGCTTAGATTCCTAATATTCCAGGACGAAGATTTCAAAGTCGGGGATGTAAAGATTGAAGAAGCCTTTGCCGCCGTTTATGTTTGATGGGTAGTTAACCGGCTCGCTTAAATATTCGATAAAGGTATACCGGTTGTCAAGTCGCAGGTTGATAAAATCATAATACTCCTTGCTAATGTTCGACAACGAGACGGCAATAGTATCTCCAGGGATAAAGTCTCTGGGAAAGACACGAAAGGTTTCCTGGTATGTTTCTCCATTGAACTTACTGTCTTCGAGAAGTCGGGTGAATGCTCGCGGGTTAAGCAGATTATCAATTACATCAGCCCTTTCAACTTCCTGAACGTTTAGCATATACCAGTTTTTCTCTGGCGCATCTTTAATGCGATACGTTATCTG